>NZ_JAAGPG010000844.1:0-2337 GCF_017104665.1 Burkholderia sp. Se-20378
ACATTTCGTCGCTGCTCCAGCTGAAGGAAGTGTCGAGCAGCGCGGGCAGCGGCGCGACGCGGATCCAGACGCCCGACGTCGACATGCGCAATTTCCTGCAGCGGGTCGCGATGAAGTCGGGCGAGACCCTCGTCATCAGCGGCTGCGGCGGCACGACGTGGTCGAAGAAGCCGTCGTTCTCGTCGTACATGATGAACAGCACGGTCTTGCGCCAGACGTCCGGGTTCGACGTGAGCGCATCGAGGATCTGCGACGTGTAGTTCGCGCCGTACGCGGGCGTGTATTTCGGATGCTCGGAGAACGCCGCGGGCGGGCACAGCCACGACACCTGCGGCAGCCGGTCGTTGATCACGTCGTCCTTCAGGTTGTCGAGCGTGCGCACCGTCTGCGCGCGCTGGTACAGCGACGAACCGGGCTTCGCGTTGATGAAGTTCGCGAAGTTCTGCAGCACGTTCGTGCCGTAGTTGCCGTTGTACGGATCGTTGCCCGTCGTGCCCTGCTGGTAGATCTGCCACGACACGCCGTGCGCTTCGAGACGCTCGGGAAAGGTCGTCCACGACAGCAGCTGGTAGGCGGGCGGCCCGTCGCCGTCGACATAGTCGCTGTTGTCGAGCAGCGGGCCGCCGAACTTGCCGGTCGGGTCGACGGTGCCCGTCATCAGGTACGAGCGGTTCGGGTGCGTCGGCCCCGGCAGCGAGCAGAAGTAGTTGTCGCACACGGTGAACGCATCGGCGAGCGCGTAGTGGAACGGGATGTCCTCGCGCACGTGATAGCCCATCGTCATGTCGGTCTTGTTCGCGGGCCACTGGTCGTAGCGGCCGCCGTCGATCGCCGCGTGCGTCTTGTACCACGAGTGGTCGAGGTCGCCGACGCACTGCGCGCTCGTCGTCAGCGTGTTCAGCCGGAACGGCAGCACCGGCTTGCCCGGGTCGGCCTTCGACGGCTGGTACCACACCGGCTTGCCGTTCGGCAGCGGGATCGGGAAGCGGTCGTTGTAGCCGCGCACGCCGCGCAGGTGTCCGAAGTAATGATCGAACGAACGGTTTTCCTGCATGAACACGACGATGTGCTCGACATCGCGGATCGTGCCGGTGCCGCGCGCGGCGGGAATCGCGAGCGCGCGGCGGATCGATTCGGGGAAGGCATTGAGCGCGACGGCGGCGCCCGCGGATTGTGCGACGGTATGCAGGAAACGGCGGCGGCTCGATGACGTCATGTTATTTCACCTCGGTTCTGCTGCGGTCGGGGGACGGAAGCGGAGGGATCAGCCTGGCGACGACGCTGCCGCACTCGACGCGGCAGCGTTCGCCGCATTGGCCGCGGGCTTCGCGTCGTCGTCATCGGGCGGGTAGTGCACGACAGGCGGCGCGAGCGGCGCGGCATCGGACGCGGCAGGGTTCGCGGCTGCGTCGTTGTTGAATGCGCTGGCGGAGCTGGCCGATGCGCCGGCCTGCTGCGAAGCGTCGGTCGCGTGTGCGTCGTGCGGCGCGTCGTCACTGCAGGCGGCGACGAAAGCGGCGGCACAAAGAACGACGACGACGGAAACGCGACGCATGACTTCTCTCCTGGCTGGCTGATCGGGAAACGTTTTCGAGTATGCCGACGCGATGCGACGTTTCGGTGAATCGTTTGCGACCGGCGCATGATCGCGGAATGCTTTCGATATCCTGACCAAGTGCTTTCGCGCGATCGAGGGGATGCAATATTTCCCGGAGGGTGATGCGGGCCGGGCACTTTTACCCGGGGGCGCGATGCAATGCACGAGCGCGTCCACGGTGGCCTGACCGTTCATGATGGACGTGTGCAGCCGATCGCGTTGCGTCAGCGACGCGGCGTGCGCCGCCGCACTTCGCTGCGCAGCCAGTCGAGCCAGGTGCGGATCGCCGCTTCGTGCGGATGGCCCGGGCGCCACACGACGTAGTGCGCATACACGTCGGTCACGCGCACCGTCGATACGCGCACGAGCGTACCGTTCGCGAGTTCGGGCTCGATCAGCGAGCGGCGCGCGAGTGCGACGCCGCGCCCCTTCAGCGTCGCGTCGATCAGCGCATTCGCATCGGTGAAACGCGGCGCGCGTGCGGATTCCGTGAGGTCGAGCCGCGCGGCCTGGAGCCACGGTTCCCACGGCTGCGCGGGATGGCGCAACAGCGTCGCGCGCACGAGATCGGCCGGCGCGCGCGGCGCGATGCCGTCGCGATTGCGGTACGTGGGGCTCGCCACCGGAAAGATCGTCTCGTTCATCAGCTTCTCGGCGACGACGCCCGGCCACGTGCCGGGCCCGTAGCGCAGTGCGACGTCGATGCGGTCGCGCTTGCGCAGCGGCGCGAGCGCCACGTC
>NZ_JAAGPG010000845.1:0-233 GCF_017104665.1 Burkholderia sp. Se-20378
TAAAAAACAAAAAAAAAAAAAAAAAAACACGGACGAAGAACATATGACCGAGAGCTGCTAAGGCTAGCACGATAGATACACGAAGAGTTTATACACATACACACGAGTCATAACTACATACGAGTCAATCGACCAGTAATGAGCTCAATGCACACACACAATCAGACACATGCTAACACTCCTGTCAGTCTGCTTCTTAAAGTCACACAGCATATTACGTACTATCAGCAGAC
>NZ_JAAGPG010000846.1:0-2409 GCF_017104665.1 Burkholderia sp. Se-20378
TCGCACGAGGGCCAGGCGCCGCCTTGCCCTCGTGCGGCGTCGCTCGTTTTCTTCTGTTCGCCTTACCTTGATGCAGGACCATTCGTCATGACGCAAACCGCTTTTCGTTCCCAGCTGCTGACCTTCAACGGCGACCCGGCGCAATCGAGCCAGGCCGCGAACTACGAGACCGACGGCCTCCTGATCGTCGACGACGGCAAGGTCGTCGCGGCCGGCCCGTACGCGCAGCTCGCCGCGACGCTCGCGCGCGACGCGATCGTCCATGACCTGCGCGACAAGCTGATCGTGCCCGGCTTCATCGACACGCACATCCACTATCCGCAGACGGACATGATCGCGTCGCCGGCGCCGGGTCTGCTGCCGTGGCTGGACAAGTACACGTTCCCGACCGAGCGCCAGTTCGGCGATCCCGAGCATGCGCGCGAAGTCGCCGACTTCTTCGTCGACGAACTGCTCGCCTGCGGCACGACGAGCGCGCTCGTCTACTGCACGGTGCACAAGCAGTCGGCCGATGCGCTGTTCTCGGCGAGCGACGCGCGCGACCTGCGGATGATCGCGGGCAAGGTGCTGATGGACCGCAACTGCCCCGAATTCCTGCGCGATACCGCGCAATCGGGTTACGACGACAGCGCGGAGCTGATCGGCCGCTGGCACGGCAAGGGCCGCCAGATGTACGCGCTCACGCCGCGCTTCGCGCCGACGTCGACCGAGGCGCAGCTCGAGGCGTGCAGCGAACTCGCGCGGCGCCATCCGGACGTGTTCGTGCAGAGCCACGTCGCGGAGAACGTCGACGAGGTGAAATGGGTGGCCGAGCTGTTCCCCGGCCATCGCAGCTATCTCGACATCTACGACCGCTACGGGCTGCTGCGCCCGCGCGCGGTGTACGGCCACTGCATCCACCTCGACGACGAGGACCGCCGCCGGATGGCCGAGACGCGCACGGTCGTCGCACACTGCCCGACGTCGAACTTCTTCCTCGGCAGCGGGCTGTTCGATTTCGACAAGGCCGGTGAATACGACGTGCCCGTCACGCTCGCCACCGACGTCGGCGGCGGCACGTCGTTCTCGATGCTGCAGACGATGAACGAAGCGCACAAGGTCGCGCGGCTGTCTGGCCACCACCTGACCGCGACGCGGATGTTCTGGCTCGCGACGGCCGGCGCCGCGCAGGCACTCGACCTCGTCGATACGGTCGGCACGCTCGCGCCGCGTACCGAGGCCGACTTCGTCGTGCTCGATCCGCAGGCCACGCCGCTGCTCGCACGCCGCACGAAGCGCGCGGATTCGCTCGAGGAGCTGCTGTTCGCATTTGCGCTGCTCGGCGACGACCGCGCGGTGTATCGCACCTATGCGGCCGGCAAACTCGTCCACGAGCGCGGCGCGGCACGCCGCCAGGCCGCGTAACGACGTTCCTGGCGCATTTCCCGGCTGGCGCGGGCATCCACCACCGCGCCTGCCGGGGCTCCCGTACCGCCGGAGATGGCCGTACGCCGATCCCGCCCCGACGCCAGGCGCAGCGCCCGCCAACGGCTTTCCCGCGCGCGACGCGCCGTGCTAGAATTCGCCGCTCATTGGGGAGTAGCCGCTCCGCTCGATGTCCCGCGCTCCCGGCGCGCATCGTGACGGAGGCGTCCGTCAACAGACTTGGCCGTACGGCCATGGCGGACGCAGCCACCTAGGCCTGGCGAGACCGATGGTTCACAGTGCGCCGCATCAGGGCCCGGCGCGCCGTGGATCGTCGCTCGCACGCACAACATCGGCCCGTGGAACCCCATCCGTGTCCCAAGCCTTCCTGATCTCCACCGGCGCCGTCGCCCTTGCTGAAATCGGCGACAAGACCCAACTGCTTTCCCTCGTCCTGGCCGCGCGCTATCGCAAGCCGGTGCCGATCATTCTTGGCGTGCTCGTCGCGACACTCGTGAACCATGGTTTCGCCGGCGCGCTCGGCGAATGGCTCGGCGTGCTCGTCACGCCGTCGATCATGCGCTGGGCGCTCGCGTTCTCGTTCATCGCGATGGGGTTGTGGATCCTCGTGCCGGACAAGCTCGATGCCGACGAAGCCAATGCCAACCGTTCGCGGCTCGGCGTGTTCGGTGCGACCCTCGTTGCATTCTTCCTTGCGGAAATGGGCGACAAGACGCAGATCGCGACCGTCGCGCTGGCCGCGCGCTTCCAGGACTACATCGGTGTCGTGGCCGGCACGACGCTCGGGATGATGCTCGCGAACGTGCCCGCGATCCTGCTGGGCGACCGCTTCGCGCACCGCCTGCCGACGAAGCTCGTGCACGGCATCGCGGCCGTGCTGTTCGTCGTGCTCGGCGCGCTGGCGCTGCTGGGCATCGGGGTCTGACGGGGAGGAGGATGGCGGGCGCGGCCGGACGGCCGCGCCGGGACTGACGCTGCGTTACT
>NZ_JAAGPG010000847.1:0-2639 GCF_017104665.1 Burkholderia sp. Se-20378
ACGAGCCGGCGTGCGCGCCGTTGTAGGTGCCGCGCGGCGTGTACGCGGTGCCGTGGCCGGCCCAGCCGGCGAAGGCCGGTGCGCAGGCGAAGGTGAGGGCGGCGGCGGTGACGAGGAAGCGGTTTTTCATCGGGTGTCCTTGCGGTTCGTTTCGGTGCACGCAGTGGCGTGGCGACGGGACGAACTTTAGGGCGATGACACGCGCCCGTCGCGTCATAAAAGATGTCGCGGTGTTACACGTGAGGTGCTGTTTCGAAGTACGACGAATGTGTGCGCCAGTCGCGCCGATCGCGGGCATGCCGCGCCAGGAAAGGCTGTTGGCGATGCGGTCGCGCGAGGGCAGGCAGCGGGGACGTGGGGCGGAATGTGTCGTGCGCAGCGCGAATGTGTGTCGCGACGACATGCGGCGACATATTTGCCGGCCGATTCATGCGTGTTTTGTGTCGAGCCACGTCACGCGAATTGAACGCATGCACTACGCCGCATGCGACTGGGGTCGGCTTCTCCGTGACATGGAGAAGCCGGCGCGTACCGTCCGAAGAATTGGATTCCTTCCGGTCGATCGGTAACGACAGTGTTCTTATGTCGCGCGGGCTCGTCCTTCGAGCCCATGTCAGGTCGCGCGCACTGTTGATCGATTTCATCACGACATGCGGCGACATATTTCCCGCCGGATACAGATACACGCCGCCGCAAACCGGCCGCGCTCCGGTCTATAAGCGCCCATGGCCAGCACGTACCGCGTGAACGCGTTCCCCCACAACATGCGGCGACATATTTCCCGCCGGATACAGATGCGCCGCCGCAAACCGGCCGCGCTCCGGTCCACCAGTGCCCATGGCCAGCACGCACCGCGTGAACGCGTTCCCCCACAACCTGCGGCGACACATCTCCCGGCGGACACTGATACACGCTGCCCCAAACCGGTCGCGCTCCGGTCCATAAGCGCCCGCGCCCGGTATGCACCGCCTAAACGCGTTCCCCACAACATACGGCGTCACATTTCCTGCCGACCCACGTAAGCACAGCCCCAAACCGACCACGCTCCAGCCCACAAGCGACCACGCACGCCACCCCAGCTGAACGCGTTCCTCAACAACATACGGCGACTCATTTCCCGCCGGACTCACATACGCGCAGCCCCAAACCGACCACCCTCCAGTCCACAAGCGCCCGCGCCCGGCACCCCCCACCTGAATGCCTTCCCCCGCGACACACGGCGACACATTTCCCGCGGGACACACATCCGCGCATCAACAAACCAGCCACGTTCCAATCCACAAGCACCCGCGCCCGCCACACCCCACCTGAACACCTCCCCCACGACATACCGCGACATATTTCCCGCGTGGTCTTTCCGTTCCGCGCCCACTACAGTGCGTTCCATTCGACGCGATGGCAGCCCGTGCAGCCGATGACGCGTCCGACTCAACCGAAGGAAAGGGAAAGGCCCATCATGCTCACCACTACAGGAAAGCTCGCGTACTACGTCACGCTCTTCATCGTCGCCGTCTCGCTCGTCGAGGCGGCCGTGCTCACCTGGCGCCGCGCCCGCGGTCCCGAACCGTTCGACTGGAACGAGGTATGGCTGTCGCTCGCCGATCTCGCGGGCCGCAAGCTGCTCGCGCTGGTGCCGCTGTCGCTCGCCACGCCGCTATTCGACCTCGCGTGGGCGCACCGGCTCTTCACGATCCCGCTCCATAGCGTCGCGCTCGGGCTGCTCGTGTTCGTCGGCCAGGAGTTCTGCTACTACTGGTATCACCGCGCGTCGCACCGCGTGCGCTTCTTCTGGTCGACCCATGCGGTGCATCATTCGCCGAACCAGTTGACGCTGTCGTCCGCGTTTCGCCTCGGCTGGACCGGCAAGATCGCCGGCGCCGCGATGTTCTTCACGCCGCTCGTGTGGCTCGGCGTGCGTCCGGAAGCCGTGCTCGCGATCCTGTCGTTCAACCTGATGTACCAGTTCTGGCTGCACAACACGTGGATCCCGAAGCTCGGCTGGTTCGAATACGTGTTCAACACGCCGTCCGCGCACCGCGTGCACCATGCGTCGAACCTCGACTATCTCGATGCGAACTACGGTGGCGTGCTGGTCGTGTTCGACCGCCTGTTCGGCACCTATGTCGCCGAGCGCGCCGACGAGCCGTGCCGTTTCGGCCTCGTCACGCCGACCCGCTCGCGCAATCCGTTCGTCGTCGAGCTCGAGCACTGGGCGAGCCTGGCCCGCGACGTCGCCGCGGCCCGCGACGTGTGGACCGCGATCCGCTTCGTGCTGCTGCCGCCGGGCTGGCGCCCGGACAACCAGGGCGAAACGACGGAGGAACTGCGCCGCCGCAGTCTCGTCGCCGTGCGCACGGATGCGTGAACGGCGCTACGCTGTGGCGCATTGCCGGCCGCGCACGCATGCCGCGGCCGGCATGACTCATGCAACATGCATCATCAAGCAACCCTCGATCCAGGAGAAAACATCGATGGAACACGATCTCAAAGGCAAGGCAGTCGCGATCACGGGCGGATTCGGCCATCTGGGTGTCGCGACGGCCGCGTGGCTCGGCGCACGCGGCGCACGCGTCCCCCTGATCGGCCCCGGTTCGGCCCCGGCGGGACCGGAGCGCCGCCGGTAGGGCAACACTGTGCCC
>NZ_JAAGPG010000848.1:0-237 GCF_017104665.1 Burkholderia sp. Se-20378
TCGCGACGGTGGGCTACGCTGCCTGGCCCGGATGCAACTCGACACGCTACCAACCGCATCAGCATGAGCTCGTCCTGCGCCTCTCCACTATCTCAGCAGACACTCATCCTTTTCCTCATGTCAACACGTATCACATCACTGGCGTCGTTGAAGCGTCCAACGGCGTACGCTTCCCCTTCCGTCATCATCGCAGTCTCGCCCGTGATCGCACCTGCTCTCTGTTTTTTTTTTTTTTTT
>NZ_JAAGPG010000849.1:0-2329 GCF_017104665.1 Burkholderia sp. Se-20378
TCACGGCCAGATGCGCGGCGCGCCGCTCGACGCCGTGCACGGCATCGGACAGGCGGCGGATCAGCGGTGCGGCCTTTGGCGCGGCGAACACGTTGCGGCCGGCAGCAATGCCGAGCGCCCCCGCGTGCATCACGCGCGACGTGAACGCGACGAACTCGTCTTCCGGCAGCTTCGCGCCGCCCGCGACCAGCACCGGCAGCGACGAGCCGGCGATGATGTCGGCCATGCTCGCGGCGTCGCCGCTGTACGGCAGCTTGACGATGTCGGCGCCGAGATCCGCCGCGACGTTCGCCGCATGGGCGATCAATTCGGTCTGCGGACGATCGCCGAGACCCGGGCCGCGTGGATAGATCATCGCGAGCAGCGGCACCGACCAGCGCGCACACTCGGCCGCGATGCGGCTCAGGTCGAGCAGTTGCTGGGTTTCCGTCTTCGAGCCGAGATTCACGTGCACGCTGACCGCGTCCGCGCCGCATGCCATTGCATCCTCGACGCTCGCGAACAGCGTCTTCGCGTTCACGTCCTCCGCGTAGCGCGTGCTGCCGTTCAGGTGCACGACGAGCGCGAGATCGCTCAGCACGTCGGGCGACAGGAAGCGCGCGCGGCCGCGATGCACGACGATCGCGTCGCCGCCGTGCGCGGCGATGTCGCCGACCAGCTGCCGCAACTGCTGCGGATGGGCGATGGGCCCGTCCGCGAGCGAATGGTCGAGCGGCACCATCAGGCACTTGCCCGACGCGGCACGCACCACCCGCCGCATCCTGAGCGCCTTGCCAGAAACCGATAGAAGAGCATTCATCCTTGATTCCTCGCCAGAAATGGAGAGGCCGGCCCGTGCGACTTCAGCCTGCCCCCGGGGTGCCCGCTTGCGGGCGGAACTGGAGCAACAACCGAGCAACGCTTGCAGCAAATCTTGCATCGTGTAAGACTTGCATAGACCCAATCATCCTATGATTGGATCATCCTTGCAAGTACATTGCGAGCGACTTTGTTTCCCGACCGGGGGACGCATTCGACGCGGCATCGGTTCCCCTTTGCAGACAACGGCAGCACATCAACCTGTGAGGTGTCTATGAAGTTCGGCGTGTCCTTTCTGCCCGATACCGGCCCGGCTGACCGCCCGGCTGCTGATTACTACGCGAACGCGCTGAAGCTCAGCGCACTGGGCGACAAGCTCGGCTACGCGTACGTGAAAATGACCGAGCACTACCTGAAGCCGTACGGCGGCTACAGCCCGTCGCCGCTGATGTTCCTCGCGGCCGCGGCCGCGCAGACGAAGTCGATCCGCCTGATGACGGGCGGCATCCAGGCGTCGTTCCATCATCCGATCCAGCTCGCGGCCGAAGCCGCGCAGCTCGATGCGATCTCGAACGGGCGACTCGAGCTGGGCTTCGCGCGCGCATTCCTGCCGTACGAATTCGATGCGTTCGGCATCGATCTCGATTCGAGCAAGGCGCGCTTCCAGCAGACGATCGACGCGACGGTGCGCCTGCTTGCCGAGGAATCGGTCAGCGAGGACACGCCGTTCTTCCGCTATCGCGACGCGCAATCGCTGCCGCGCCCGACGCAGCAGCCGCGCCCGCCGGTCTGGGTCGCCGCGCTGCTCACGCCGTCCAGCTTCGAGTGGATCGGCGAACGCGGCTTCAACCTGCTGATGGCCGCGCCGCCGCGCAAGGACGCGCTCGCGAAGACGCAGGACATGGTGGCGCTCTATCGCGAGACGTTCGAGCGCCATCACGGCCATACGGACCGCCGGCCGCAGGTCGCGATCAGCATCCCGCTGATGATCGGCACGTCGGACGCGCACGCGCTGGCGCTCGCGGAACCGCGCCTGCGCCATCACTGGCGCTATTTCGCGGAAGCCGCGAAGTCGTGGGACCAGGTGCAGTCGTCGGCCTACCAGGGCTACAACGAGGCGATGAAGAACAAGATGGGCGGCATGGACACGGCCGACCTCGACGCGACCGCCGTGCTCGGCACGCCCGACACCGTGCGCCAGCGCATTCGCGCGCTGGAAGCCGATCTCGGGCTCGACGCGATCCTGTGGCACATCGACTACGGCGCGCAGCCGTACGAGCTGATGAGCAACAACCTGGAGGTGTTCGCCCGCGACGTGCTGCCGGGACTATGACGCCATGCCGATCCCTTCCGGACCCACAGCGAACCCGCCCATGACACCCTCCCTGTCACTCGACACGATCGTCGTCGGCGCCGGCATCGGCGGCCTGGCCGCCGCGCTCGCGCTGCGCCGCGCCGGCCATCGGGTCACCGTCCTCGAGCAGAGCCGGGCGTTCCGGGAAGTCGGCGCGGGGCTGCAGGTCGTGCCGAA
>NZ_JAAGPG010000850.1:0-2166 GCF_017104665.1 Burkholderia sp. Se-20378
TCGGTCGGCGAATCGTGCAGCGGTGCGAGCCACGCAGCGACGTCGCTGCGGTGCGATGCGATCTCGATGCCGAGCGCGCCCTGGCCCGCGGCGGGCGGGCTCGCCTCGACGTCGAGCAGCGCGCGGATCCGCGCTTCGAGACCGAGGCGCTTCAGGCCGGCGGCCGCGAGGATGATCGCCGCGTAATCGCCGCGATCGAGTTTCGACAGGCGGGTATCGAGGTTGCCGCGCAGCGGCAGCACTTCCAGGTGCGGGTAGCGCGAGCGCAGCATCGCCTCGCGGCGCAGGCTCGACGTGCCGACCACGGCGCCGGCCGGCAGCGCGTCGAGCGACGCGTAGTCGTTCGACACGAATGCATCGCGCGGGTCTTCGCGCTCCATGATCGCGGCGAGCGAGAAGCCGTCGGGCAGCGCCATCGGCACGTCCTTCAGCGAATGCACGGCGAGATCGGCGCGGCCATCGGCCAGCGCGGCCTCCAGTTCCTTCACGAACAGGCCCTTGCCGCCGACCTTCGACAGCGTGCGATCGAGAATCTGGTCGCCGCGCGTCGTCATCCCGAGGATGTTCACGTCACAAGCTGGATATAATTTGCGCAGCGCATCACGAACATGTTCGGCTTGCCACATCGCCAGGCGGCTTTCGCGCGAAGCAATCGTCAACGTCGCGGGCGGCTGTGCCTGTTGCGGCCCGGCCGCAGGGGTCTCGGAATTCATTGCTGGAACATCGAAGGACGGGATTGAAGATCGAACAATGGTAGCACGCACGCCCCTGCCCGCCCGGGCCTGGAGCCTGCGCCCGGCCTGCCGCCACGCGGGTCGCGGCGCCGATGTGCGGATGTGCCGCACGTAGCTGGTTGCTTGACCGCAGTTTCGCAGTTTCCGCAGTTCCTTTTGACTCGAGCTTTCCCAAGGAAACCCATCGTGAAGTCTTCCGGATCGGCGCGTACGGCGCGCCGCAATGCTGCCCTGTCCTCCTCCGACGCCTCGACGGACACCGTCGCCACCGCCGCGAACGGCCGTGCGAAAACGGCAACGAAACCGAAAGACCCGATACGTCAGACAAAACGCGCGACGAAAGCTGCCGGCCCGGCTGCCCGCACCGCGGCCCGCACGGCCGCCGCGCCGAAGTCCGGCACGCGCACGCGCGAAGACAAGGACGGCCCGCTGTTCGACGACATCCGCTTCCTCGGCCGCCTGCTCGGCGACGTCGTGCGCGAGCAGGAAGGCGACACCGTGTTCGACGTCGTCGAGACGATCCGCCAGACCGCGGTCAAGTTCCGTCGCGAGGACGACAGCGAAGCCGCGCAGACGCTCGAGAAGAAGCTGCGCAAGCTGACGCCGGAGCAGACGGTGAGCGTCGTGCGTGCGTTCAGCTATTTCTCGCACCTCGCGAACATCGCGGAAGACCGCCACCACAACCGCCGCCGCCGCATCCACGCGCTGGCCGGCTCCGCGTCGCAGCCCGGCACGGTCGCGTACGCGCTCGAACAACTGAAGACGACCGGCAACGCGTCGAAGCGCCTGCTGCAACGCTTCTTCGACGATGCGCTGATCGTGCCGGTGCTGACCGCTCACCCGACCGAAGTGCAGCGCAAGAGCATCCTCGACGCACAGCACGACATCGCGCGCCTGCTCGCCGAACGCGACCAGGAACTCACCGGCCGTGAGCGCCAGTACAACGAATCGATGCTGCGCGCCCGCGTCACCACGCTGTGGCAGACGCGCATGCTGCGCGACGCGCGCCTGACCGTCGGCGACGAAATCGAGAACGCGCTGTCGTACTACCGCGCGACGTTCCTCGACGAACTGCCCGCGCTGTACGGCGACATCGAGGCCGCGCTCGCCGAGCACGGCCTGTCGGCGCGCGTACCGGCGTTCTTCCAGATGGGCAGCTGGATCGGCGGCGACCGCGACGGCAACCCGAACGTGACCGCGCCGACGCTCGAAGAAGCGATCAACCGCCAGGCCGCGGTGATCCTCGAGCACTATCTGGAACAGGTGCACAAGCTCGGCGCCGAGCTGTCGGTATCGAACCTGCTCGTCGGCGCGAACGACGCCGTGAAGGCGCTCGCGGCAGCTTCCCCCGACCAGTCGCCGCACCGCGTCGACGAGCCGTATCGCCGTGCGCTGATCGGCATCTACACGCGCCTCGCCGCAAGCGCGCGGC
>NZ_JAAGPG010000851.1:0-238 GCF_017104665.1 Burkholderia sp. Se-20378
GAAAAAAAAAAACAAAGACGAACAGTACAACCACATAATGAACATCACGATAGCGCAAGTGACGCCGACGCCAAGTGACAGTCCCGCAGTATCCCGCAGCCATGCGGACAATAAACCTGACCAACTGCACATTAGACATCAAGGCGCGAACATCTCGGAGCTGTTAGCGAATACGAGACCACTGTGTCCACAGGCACCCTGCGCCGTGCAATACACGGACATCAACAACAGAGATTAA
>NZ_JAAGPG010000852.1:0-2264 GCF_017104665.1 Burkholderia sp. Se-20378
TGGCGCGCCGCCTTTTCCTCGACGGCCGGATAGAAGATCGGCTGCACGTTGATCCCTTCGTCGAACATCGCATTGGCCCATTGCGCGGCCTTCAGCGAGCTCCCCGTGATCACCGGCACGACCGCAAACCCGGCGCTCGTGCCCGTATTCAGCCCGGCGGCGCGCGCCTCGGTCAGGAACTGCCGCCCGCGCGCCTGCAGTCGCGCGACGCGCTCCGGCTCGGCCTGCAGGCGCTCGAGCGCGGCCAGCGACGCTTCGGCGAGCGTCGGCGCGAGCCCGACGCTGTACAGGAAGCCCGGCGCCAGATGGCGCAGCATGTCGACCAGCGGCTGGCAGCCGGCGATGAAACCGCCACAGCCGGCCAGCGTCTTGCTCATCGTGCCCATCCACATGTCGACCTGGTCGGGTGCAACGCCGCAATGCTCGCGGATGCCCTTGCCGGTCGCGCCAAGCACGCCGAGCGAATGCGCCTCGTCAACCAGCAGGAATGCACCGTGCCGCGTCTTCACGTCGACGAAGCGCTGCAGGTCGGGGAAATCGCCGTCCATGCTGTACAGCCCTTCGATCGCGATCAGCACGTGCCGGTATTCGCGGCGCACGCGCGACAGCAGTTCGTCGAGCGCCTGCCAGTCGTTGTGCGCGAAGCTCAGCCGCTTCGCGCCGCTCAGTTGCGCGCCCTGCACGATGCTGTTGTGCGCGAGCGAATCGTGGACGACCAAGTCGCCGGGGCCGAACAGCGCGCCGATCACGGTCACGTTCGTCGCATGGCCGCTCACGAACGCCACGCAATCGTCGGTCTCGTAGAATGCGGCCAGCGCGCGCTCGAGGTCGCGCTGCACCGGGCGCTCGCCCGCGACCATCCGGCTCGCGGACGCCGACGTGCCGTAGCGGTCGATCGCGGCTTTCGCGCGCGACGACACGGCCGGATCGCCGGCCAGGCCGAGGTAGTTGTAGTTTGCGAAGTTCAGGTACTCGCGGCCGCCGATCTGCGTCGTCGCACCGGCCACGCCGTCGTGCACGCGGAAAAACGGCGAGTCGACGCGCAGCTTCTCGCCCATCTCGCGCATGATCCGGACCTGCTGATACTGCGGCATCGATTCGAAGCGGCTGCGCGCCGATGCGGTCTGTGCGGCCAGCGTGCCGGGCACGCCCGGTGCCGCGGCTGCATCCGTTGCGCGCTCCAGTTGCCGTTTCAGCGCTTTCGCCGCCAGTTGCTGGCGAAGATGCTCTCCCAGTGCCATTGCTTCCTTCGCTGTATCTCGAAAAGACGCTATGTTACGCCGGGAGCCATGAAAAAGCGTGGTGTCACGCGTCGGGAAACTCGGCCCACTGCCACGCATCGGGTTCGGCCAGCAGTGCGTCCACCAGCCGGAAATTCATCTCGTGGCTCGGCCGCAGCGCGCTCACGCGCGCCAGCAGCGGCGCGCCGGCCAGCGCGAGATCGCCGACCAGGTCGAGCACGCGATGCCGGACGAACTCCTCCGGCAGCCGCATCCCGCCCAGCACGCGATTGCCGACGATGGACGCCGTGCACGACGGCCGCGCGCCGCGCAGGATCGGCACCCCGCGCAGATAACCGGCGACGATCGCGGGTACCGCCCATTTCACGCGTCCATACGAGCGCGATGGCGCGATTTCGGTCGCAAATGCGGCCGGCGTCAGCGCACCGTCCCAGTGCATGTCGCCGAAGCCGCGCAGGTCGTTGCGCACGCTCAGTTCGTAACGCGGCGCCGGTTCGATCCGCATTTCGCGCCGCTGGTCGCCCTCACCGTCCGTGACGACGACGGGCCGCAGCACGCGGATGAAGCGTTTCGGCGCATCGAGCGCTACGCGGCCACACGCGCGGATGGCATCCACCCACGGCGCGGCGCTGCCATCGAGAATCGGTACTTCCTCGGCATCGATCTCGACGATCGCATGATCGATCTCGCATGCGAGCAACGACGCGAGCAGGTGCTCGATCGTGCGAACGCCGACGCCGTCGGCGTTGCGCAGCATCGTGCACAGCGGCTGTGCGCGGCGCAGCGCGGGATCGACCGGCAGCGTCGCCAGCGTGCGCCCCTGAGCAACACGACGGAACGCGATGCCCGTCACGCCCTCTTCCGGACGCGCGGGCAGGATCCGCACGCCCACCCGGCGCCCCGTGTGCAGCCCGTGACCGTCGATCGCCAGCGGCCGTGCCAGCGTGCCCTGACTCGTTGCCCAGCCGGACGGCGCGCTCATCGCGCGACCTCCAGCGTCGGCGACGCCTGGCCCGCCGCGGG
>NZ_JAAGPG010000853.1:0-2512 GCF_017104665.1 Burkholderia sp. Se-20378
GGTGGCCTGGTGCAGCGTAGAGCAGCAGCAGAGCAGGACGCCGATGCCTGCCAACGTCGCGCCGCGGCCGTTCAACCCGCCGCGGCGGCTGCCGCCGTCGTTCACGGCGCCGGGCACCGGGCTGCGCACGAGCGGCGCCGACACCGTCGGCCTGACGGTCAGCCACTTCCTGACCGACCATATCGCGGTGACGTCGGTGGCCGGCGTGCCGCCGGTGTTCAAGGTGTCGGGCCAGGGCACGATCAAGCCGCCAGGACCTGCCGGCGCGCTCGGCACGCAGAACATCGGGCTGGCATCGGTCAACCCGATCGTGAAGAGCGTGCGGCAATGGAGCCCGGCCGTGCTGCTGCAGTACTACTTCGGGCAGGCCACCGCGAAGTTCCGGCCGTTCCTCGGCCTCGGCGTGTCGTACAACTGGTTCAGCGACCTGCAGCTCAACACGAACTTCATCAAGCAGACGCAGGACAACCTCGGCGCGATTCTCGCGGCGGGCGCGGGCAAGCCGGGTACGACATCGGTGGAGGCGAAGGCGTCGTCGTCATGGCAGCCGGTGTTCAACGCGGGCCTGCAGTACAACATGACCGAGCACTTCGGGCTGATCGCGTCGGTAACGTACATCCCGCTGAAGACGACGTCGACGGTGACGATCAAGGCAGCCGACGGCACGGTGCTCTCGGAGTCGAAATCGGACCTGAAGGCCGACCCGATCATCAGCTACGTCGGGATGACGTACAAGTTCTGAGCGCCGCGACGGACGACGAATGGAAGGCCGCGACAAAATCGCAGGCAAAAAAAAGCCCGCCTAAGAGGCGGGCTGAATCCATATCAGAGGAGACATGGAGGAGACAGGTGCAACTATAGCGAATCGGTTTCCGCAATGCAACATTTCCGTAGAGAAAATAAGGATTTTCCCTCGAATGTCGCCTCTAGACCGCTTTCACTGCATCTGACCCCACCCTGTTTTCCCGGTCGAGCACCTCGCCCAGCGCATCGCGCAGCAGCGCGACGGGCCGCACCAGCCGGCCCGGCAGCGCGCCGTGCACGATCCACACGTTGATCCGCGTCTCCAGCCCCACCGTTTCCACCACCCTCAGCGCATCGCGATGCGCACTGCGCGCCAGCGCGTTCGGCGCGGCGATGCCGATGCCCGCGCCGCGCGCGACGAGCGACAGCTGCAGCTCCGAGCCGAACGCCTCGACCGCGACGTCGAACGGCAGCCCGGCCGCGCCGAGCATGCGGCTCAGCGCCGAACGCATCCCGCAGCCGTCCTGACTCAGCACCCACGGAAAACCTGACAGCGTATCGATCGACAGCGGACCGGCCGGCAGCGGAAAGTCGCGCGCGGCGACGAGCACCGTCGGCTGCGTACCGAGCAGCGTCGACGCGAACGTGTCGGGCAGTGCCGAACTGGCCGGCACCATCACGGCCGCGACGTCGAGCGCGCCGCGCTCGATGCCCTGCATCAGTGCCGGCGACCAGCCGGCCGTCACGCGCAGCGTGAGACGTGGAAACGCGTCGCGCAGCCGGTCGATCGGTTGCTCGAGCGCCAGCTCGGACAGGAACGGCGGCACGCCGATGCGCAGCTCGCCCGACGGCTCGCTGTCCGGCGCGCCCGCCGCCATCAGCTCGTCGACCGCGCCCAGCACGTTGCGCGCGAGCGCGTAGACGTCCCGCCCGGCGGCGGTCGGCTTCAGCGGCTTGCTTTGCCGCTCCAGCAGCGGCATGCCGAGCAGGGTTTCGAGGTTCTGCACGCGCCGCGTCAGGCCGGGCTGCGTCAGGTGGAGCTTCGCGGCCGCGGCGACCATCGACCCGCTGTCGACCACCGCGACGAATGCCTGGAGATCACGCGCATTCAAAAACAAACTCGCATAATCATGTTAGAGATATTTCAATTGTCGCATAAACATCCGACGCCTACGATGGGTACTCCTTCGACCCATTCGCCAGGCTTCCGATGAACTGCCCTGCCAACCCTTGCCCCGCCGCCGCTCGCCCGCCCGTCAGCGCGTCCGCCGGCTCGCCGCCCGCGCTCAGCACGGGCATGACGGTGTTCTTCGCCGCGACGGTCGGCGTGATCGTGATGGACCTGTTCGCCGCGCAGCCGCTGACGGGCCCGATCAGCACCGACCTGCACCTGCCGCCCGGCCTGACCGGCCTCGTCGCGATGCTGCCGCAGCTCGGCTACACCGCCGGGCTCGTGCTGCTCGTCCCGCTCGTCGACCTGCTCGAGAACCGCCGCCTGATCGTCACGACGCTGGCCGCGTGCGCAGTCGCGCTCGCGTTGCCCGCGTTCACGCGGTCCGGCACCGTATTCCTGCTTGCGACGCTCGTGGCCGGCGCCGCGTCGAGCGTGATCCAGATGCTCGTGCCGATGGCCGCGTCGATGGCGCCCGAGGCGCAGCGCGGCCGCGCGGTCGGCAACGTGATGAGCGGGCTGATGCTCGGCATCCTGCTGTCCCGGCCGCTCGCGAGCCTGATCGCGGGCTCGGCCGGCTGGCGCGGGTTCTACGTG
>NZ_JAAGPG010000085.1:0-23988 GCF_017104665.1 Burkholderia sp. Se-20378
CTTCGCGATGCTGCAGCGCTTCCTGCCGTCGGGCCGCAGCGTCGCGATCGGCGTGCCGTTCCTGTGGCTTGCCGTGTTCTTCGCGCTGCCGTTCGTGCTGGTGCTGAAGATCAGCTTCGCCGACCAGGTGATGGGCATCCCGCCGTACACGTCGCTCGTCGAGATGAAGGACGGCGTGGTGCACTTCGCGCTGCAGCTGTCGCACTACGCGTTCCTGCTGCAGGACGACCTGTACATCGCGACCTACCTCAGCTCGCTGAAGATGGCCGCCGTATCGACGGTGCTGTGCCTGCTGATCGGTTACCCGATGGCGTACTACATCGCGCGCTCGGAACCGAACCGCCGCAACGTGCTGATGATGGCCGTGATGCTGCCGTTCTGGACGTCGTTCCTGATCCGCGTGTACGCCTGGATCGGCATCCTGAAGGATGACGGCCTGCTGAACCACACGCTGATCGCGCTCGGCATCATCCACACGCCGCTGCGCCTCTACCACAGCGACGCGGGCGTCTACATCGGGATGGTCTATTCGTACCTGCCGTTCATGGTGATGCCGCTGTACGCGCACCTCGTGAAGATGGACCTCACGCTGCTCGAAGCCGCGTACGACCTCGGTGCGAAACCGTGGGTCGCGTTCACGCGCATCACGCTGCCGCTGTCGAAGAACGGGATCATCGCCGGCAGCCTGCTGGTGTTCATCCCGGCAGTCGGCGAGTACGTGATTCCGGAACTGCTCGGCGGCGCCGACACGCTGATGATCGGCCGCGTGATGTGGGATGAATTCTTCAACAACATGGACTGGCCGATGGCGTCGGCCGTGACGGTCGCGATGGTGATGCTGCTGCTGGTGCCGATGGCGCTGTTCCAGTACTACCAGGTCAAGGAACTGGAGGACGCGAAATGATCAAGCCGAGCAAACCGCTGTCGACGGGCGTCCTCGCCTTCGGCTTCCTGTTCCTGTACATCCCGATCATCAGCCTGGTCGTGTACTCGTTCAACGAGTCGAAGCTGGTGACGGTGTGGTCGGGCTTCTCGCTGAAGTGGTACTCGGCGCTGCTGGACGACGACGAGCTGCTGAACGCCGCGTGGCTGTCGCTGAAGATCGGCCTGCTGACCGCGACCGCATCGGTCGTGATCGGCACGTGGGCGGGCTTCGTGCTCGCGCGCTTCGGCCGCTTCAAGGGCTTCACGCTGTACACGGGGATGATCAACGCGCCGCTGGTGATTCCGGAAGTGATCCAGGGCATCTCGCTGCTGTTGCTGTTCGTTGCGCTGGAGCAGATGTTCGGCTGGCCGAAGGGTCGCGGGATGGTGACGATCTGGATCGGTCACGTGATGCTGTGCGTGTCGTACGTGGCGATCATCGTGCAGTCGCGCGTGAAGGAGATGAACAAGTCGCTGGAAGAGGCGGCGCTGGATCTCGGCGCGACGCCGCTGAAGGTGTTCTTCGTGGTGACGCTGCCGCTGATCTCGCAGGCGCTGCTGTCGGGCTGGCTGCTGTCCTTCACGCTGTCGATCGACGACCTGGTGCTGTCGGCGTTTCTTTCCGGGCCGGGCTCGACGACGCTGCCGCTGGTGGTGTTCTCGCGCGTGCGGCTGGGGCTGAACCCGGAGATGAACGCACTGGCGACGCTGTTCATCACGGCCGTGACGATCGGCGTGATCGTCGTGAACCGGATGATGATCGCGCGTGAACGGCGCCGCATCGCCGACATGAAGGCGGCGTTCGCGGTGGCGTGAGAGGGGGCGCGGGGCAAAGGCATGAACGCGGCTGGCCGGCCGCGTGATGCGTGACGAAGGCGGCGGGCGTACCAGCACGGCATGCCCGCCGACGCGCTATAGTCGTACGATTCCCGCCGGCGGTGTTGCATGTCCGGCGGACTCTCTCTTCGACCGAACCCGCCCCATGACAACGCAACCCGACGTTTCCATCCGGCTCACCGACACCGGGCAGCCGGCCGCACACGACTTCATCAGCCGCAAGCTCGGTGAATTCAATCACGCGATGACGGGGCGCGCCGACGCGGCCGCGCTCGACGTGTATGTCACCGATCCCGCGACCGGCGAGATCCTGGGCGGCCTGACGGGGCGCACGTCGCTCGGCCTCTTCTTCATCGATCTGTTCTACCTGCCCGAATCGCTGCGCGGCGGCGGCTTCGGCAGCCGGCTGCTGCGCGAGGCCGAAGCGGAAGCGAAACGACGCGGATGCGCGCGTGCGGTGCTCTACACGATCTCGTTCCAGGCGCCGGATTTCTACCGGAAGCAGGGCTACGAAGCGTTCGGCGAGGTGCCTTGCGAGCCGGAAGGGACGTCGCGCGTGTTCATGGTGAAGGTGCTGTAACCCGGTTCGATCGCCTTGCGTCGCGTGCTCAGATCGTCGTGGCGATCGCCTTCGGCACGTAGCTGGGGTGCGCGACCGGATCGACGAACAGGCCTCTGAATGACCCCTCGCCGTTCTTGTCGGATATGAACGTCGGTGTGGCCGGATCCAGCATGCGGCGCCAGAATGCGTCGCGGCGTGCGATGTTGTCGATCGTCTGCTCCCTGCCGAGGATCTTGCCGGTGATCGTTGCATCCTTGTCGCTGAGGCCGCCGCTGAGAAAGAACGGGCAGCTCGATGGAAGGGGAAGCGTTCGACGGATCTCCGACCAGCACAGCGTGCCGATGCCCTGACGGCACAATTCAGGCGGCAGGATGAAGTCGCCGACGTGCATCTCGAACGACCGCTGATCCAGTGGAAACCATTTGCCGTCGAACGGGAATTTCCTGACCTGGGTGGTCGATCCGGATGACGTTTCCGGGTAGTCGAGCTCGACGGTCACGCGCCCGGTGCAGTACCGGTAGGAAGCGGTGTCCGGCTTGTCGAGCGTGTGCACGATCGTCATGGTCACGTTCGGCGCGTGTTGCAGATTGCTGATCAGGTATCGATGCCGCGTGGTGTTCATGGTGCGGATCCTTCGGTAAGCACGATTACGCGGCTCGAACGCCGGCATCCCGGCGCCGCCCCGTGCGAACCGCCACGGGGCGCATGCCACGCGTATCAGCAATGCTCCAGCGCGTAAGACAGGTCGGCGATCAGGTCGTCCGGATGTTCGAGCCCGACCGACACGCGAATCAGCCCCTCCGACACACCCGCCGCCGCACGCGCATCGGCCGGTACGCCCGAATGCGTGGTCGACGCCGGATGGCAGATCAGCGATTCCGTGCCGCCGAGACTGACCGCGGACTTGAAGAGCGTCAGGTGGTTGATGAACCTGAACGCCTGCTCGCGGCCGCCATCGAGGATGAACGCGAACGTCGAGCCGGGCCCGGTGCACTGGCGCTGATAGACGGCCTGGTAGGCCGGATCGTCGATGAGCTCGGGGTGCAGCACGCGCACCGGCCGATGCGGATTTCCGGCGAGCCAGCGAGCGACGGCGCTGCCGCTGCGGGCGGCCTGCTGCATGCGCAGCACGAGCGTTTCCATCGAGCGCGTGATCATCCACGACGAATGCGGGTCGAGCTGCGAGCCGAGCGTGCTGCGGACCGAGCGGATCTTCGTGATCAGCGCGCGGCTGCCCGTGACACCGCCGGCGACGAGATCGCTATGCCCGCCGATGTATTTCGTCAGCGAGTACACGCTCAGGTCGATGCCTTGCCGCGACGGCTTCTGGTACAGCGGCCCGAGCAGCGTGTTGTCGCAGACCGATAGCGGGCGATAGCCGTGGCGCGCTTCGAACGCATCGATCTCGCTGCGCAGCCCTTCGAGGTCGAACAGCGCGTTGGTCGGATTGGCGGGCGTCTCGATGTAGCACATCCGCACGTTGCCCTTTTGCGCGGCCGCTTCGAGCGCGGCGCGGATCGTGCTGGTGGACAGCCCGTCGGCGATCACTTCGGAGCGGATGCCCCACTCGGGCAGGAACTTCGAGATCAGCGTCTCGGTGCCGCCATACAGCGGCACGGACTGGACGACGCAGTCGCCCGGCCGCAGGAACGTCAGCAGGATCGCGGCGATGGCCGACATGCCGCTCGACGTCACGACGGCCGCTTCGGAATCGTCGAGCAGCGCGAGGCGATCCTCGACGATCTCCAGGTTCGGGTGATTGAAGCGGCTGTAGACGAGGCCCGCGCCTTCGCCTTCGGGGGAAGGCTTGCGTCCGGCCACGACGTCGAAGAATTCGGCGCCGTCCTCGGCCGTGCGGAACGCGAACGTCGACGTGAGGAACACGGGCGGCTTCACCGATCCTTCCGACAGGAACGGATCGTAGCCGTACGACATCATCTGGGTTTCGGGATGGAGTTCCCGGTCTGCAATCTTGCGCTTGTGATAGTTGCGATAGGCCATGCAGTGCTCCGTGCAGGGGTGGTGAGGAACGGCCGTTGCTGCGGTGGCATGACGCGCGCGGCGCCGGGTAGGCACCGGCCGTTGCGACCGCGTGTGGCGATACTACCCCGAAGGCGCTGCTTCGTGACCCACCCCCTGACACTATCGTCAGGGTGTCGCCTGCTCGACGATCATGTCGTACAACGCACGGGCGGCCGGCGACAGTTGCGCGCTCTTGCGCGTGACGAGCACGAGCGTGCGCGACACCGCCGGCTCGACGAGCTCGATCGTGCGGATCATCGGATACGCGTTCTTCTGGATCGCGAGCTTCGGCACCACGGCCGCGCCGAGCCCTTCCGCGACGAGCCCGAGCGCCGTCGAGCTGCGCTGCACTTCGTAGAACGAATGCAGCGACACACCGCTCGTTTTCAGCGCGCCGTCGAGCAGCCCGCGATTGCCGCTCACTTCGCCGGCGAAGATCAGCGGATGCGGCTGCAGCGCGGCCCAGCGAATGCGCCGCCGCTTCGCGAGTGGATGATCGTCGCGGCACACGAGCACGTACGGATCGCTCGTCAGCGGGACGTTGACCAGTTCGGGATGCTGGTCGCCGGCGATGCCGATGCCGAACTCGGCCTCGCGATGCAGCACGGCCTGCAGCACCGACGCCGACGCGTGATCGAGGATCTTCACGCGATCGTGCGGCCGGTGCGCGGAGAAGGCGCGCAGGATGCGGGGCAGGTATTGCACGCCGACCGTCGGCACGCACGCGATCGTGACGTCGCCGCGCTGGCTCAGGCCGGTTTCGCGAATTTCGGTGAGCGCATCGGACAGCTCGTTCAGCAGCCGGCGCGCTTGCGGCAGGAAACGCCGGCCGATTTCGGTGAGTGTGGTGCGGCGCGTGGTGCGCTCGACGAGCGCGACGCCGAGAAAGGTTTCGAGCTTGCGCAGCCGTTGCGTGATGGCTGTTTGCGTGACGTGCAGCGTTTCGGCTGCCTGCCGGAAGCTGCCGCCGTCGGCGATTGCGACGAAGGCCTGGACACCGAGCGTATCGATTTTCATCAGATATTTGAATCAATCACGATATTAAATTCATTTTACTGAACTCCGTGACGATCGCAGAATGCGGTGCATCGACGGCCGCCGGCATCCCATCCGCGTAGAAGGCGAGGCCGTCCACGCCGACCAGGAGAAACGACATGACGACCCCACTCGATCGATACGCCGCCCAGTACGTGCAATTCGAGGACGAGCGCACGCGACCGATCCGCGATCTGCTGGCCGCCGTGCCGAACACGCCGATCCATACCGCGATCGACATTGGCTGCGGGCCCGGCAATTCGACGGAGGCGCTGCTCGCACGTGCGCCGGACGCAACGGTTCACGGGATCGATGCATCGGCGGACATGATCGACGCCGCGCGCAAGCGCCTGCCGGACCTGCGTTTCGATGTCGTGGATATTTCCACCTGGGACGATCCGGGCGGCTACGACCTGATTCTCGCGAATGCGGTGCTGCAATGGGTGCCCGCGCACGACACGCTGTTTCCGGCGCTCGTCGGCCGGCTCGCGCCGGGCGGTCATCTCGCGGTGCAGATGCCCGACAACCTCGATGAACCCGCGCACCGGCTGATGCGCGAAGTCGCCGCGGCCGGGCCGTGGGCGGACAAGCTGAAGGGGGCGGCACGCACCGAGCGGTTCGACGCGCGCTACTACCACGCGCTGCTTTCGCCGCTGTGCTCGCGTGTGGACGTATGGCGCACGACTTACTACCACCCGCTGCGCGGCGGCGCCGACGCGGTCGTCGAATGGTTCAAGGGCAGTGCGCTGCGGCCGTTCCTCGCGGCGCTCGACGAGGGCGAGCGTACCGCGTTTCTCTCGCAGTATCACGACGCGATCGCGGGGCCGCGCGGCTATCCGGCGCTCGCCGACGGCACCGTGCTGCTGCCGTTCCCGCGCCTGTTCATCGTCGCGACGCGGACGTAAAGCGGCAATGATTCGGTCATGAAGCGCGGGCGGCCGTGCGTCAGCCCACCGGCCGCACCGATTCCGGGTCGACCGTGCGAATCCGCGCGGTCTGCCCGTCGCGCAGGTCCTTGTACCAGAACAGCGCGACTTCACCGTCGTTCTCGTCGTCGGCATACAGCAGGCGATCGTGACCGCCCAGCACGAAGCCCGAACGGGCATACGTGCTGCATGCGGCGATGTTGTTCGACTGCGTTTCCAGCCGCATGAAGCCGAACCCATGGCTGCGCGCCCACGATTCGGCGGTCGCCAGCAGCAATTGCCCGATGCCTTGCCGCCGGCAGTGGCGATCGACGGCCAGCTCCGCGATCTCGGCCATCCCGTTCCAGCTCTGGCCGATGGCCACGAACCCGGCGAGCCGGCCGCCGGCCGTCGCGCGAAAGAGCGCCGTCTTGCCGGACGCCTCGTCCGCCCAGCCGGCCGGATCGAAGCCGTAGTGCTTGCGCCGCGTCGGTAGTGTGCGGAGATCGAGCAAGTCCTGATACGGCGCGTTCAATTCCCAGGCGATGTCGAACGAGAAGTCGCACCGGTCCAGTTCGTCGGCGGGCAGCCCGCTCGTCTGTTCGATGCTGATGTGCTCGGTTCGGTCCATGTGTCGGTGTCCTGTTTTCTGCGGGATGGCGTGGTGGTGTCCGTGATGCGATTGCCGGCGCCATGATGAGCGCCGCATCGCGTTTGTTCTTGCTTCGATTTCTTGCACCTGCACAATTCGCCGCGCACGCGGCCGGCACAGACTGGCTGCGTCCGTGGCGGTGGAGCGCGGTCAGGCGATGAACCGGACGGTGACGCAAACGTGTGCGGGGCTCGCACGCCGGTTGAGGCGCTCGTTCAACCGCCTGATTATGCTGGATTTCGGCGTGGGCCCCGTGTTTGCTTCGGTGCGGTGACGGCCGCCTGTGTCGTGCATTCGATCCGCGAGGCCGTTGGCCGCATGTGGATGAAAGACGACAGGAACCCGAATAATTGTTTACCGTTTGGTGACAAATCGATATATTCCGAAAAATATATCGAAGGTCGTGGCGTCGTCAGGCGTCACGTCGTCCACCGCTCCACGAAAGCCGGAAGAGATTCTGACCTGCATCGCCGGAGCAACGCGTCGTCGCGGCATGCGCAACCGGAGCGCACGCTGACCGACGCTGCAACACGAGCGGCCGCCCCCGCGGCATGCCGCTTCAGCAAGCCCACACTGGCATCGAAACGGAACATCGTGCACGCGCATGAGGTGTTGGTGCGTGTGGCGATCCTGTGGCTTGCGCTCGTTCATCAGTCGGTTCTTCGTCAATACGCCGCGCGTCACGCTGCGAGGCAGGCGCGCGCGTCAACAACAAAAGGAAGTGAGCATGAAAAAGACCATCGTGGCCGCGGCCGCACTCGGGATGTTCGGCGCCGCCGCGCACGCGCAAAGCAGCGTCACGCTCTACGGGTTGATCGATGCGGGTATCACGTATTCGAACAAGGTCGCGACGACGGGCGGGCACGACAAGCTCGTCAAATATGGTGACGGCGTCGCGTCGGGCAGCCGCTGGGGCATCCGCGGCACCGAGGATCTCGGCGGCGGGTTGAAGGCGCTGTTCGTGCTGGAGAACGGCTTCAGCAGCGGCGATGGCTCGATCGGCCAGGGCGGCGCGATCTTCGGCCGCCAGGCGTTCGTCGGCCTGTCGAAGAACGGGATCGGCTCGCTGACGTTCGGCCGCCAGTACTCGTTCTCGACCGACTACATCGGCGCGAACTATTCGATGGGCAGCCAGACGCCGGCCGGCAACTACGCGTATCACATCAACGACCTCGACCAGCTGACGTCGAGCCGCATCAACAACGCGGTGAAGTTCCAGAGCGCGAACTTCGCGGGCCTGACGTTCGGCGCGATGTACGGCTTCTCGAACTCGACGCAGTTCGCGGGCACGCCGACCACGACCGGTGCGAACGGTTCGCAGGGTTCATCGAGCGCGTACAGCTTCGGCGCGAACTATGCGCAAGGGCCGTTCGGCATCGGCGCCGCATACACGAACATCCGCTTTCCGAACGGCGCACAGCCTGCATTCGGCGTGAGCATCGCGAACGTCAACACGCAAGGGTTGCGCGACCTCGAGACGGTCGGCGTCGGCGCGCGCTATACGATCGCGGCGGCGCTCGTGTGGGCGAACTGGACGCACACGAAGTTCGTGCCGCTGTCGGGTGAAACGTCGAAGCTGAACAACTACGAAATCGGCGGCCGCTATGCGTTCACGCCGGCCCTGAGCGGCGGTCTCGGCTATACGTTCTCGAAGCTCGACGGCCGCTACGACGGCAAGTGGCACCAGGTCAACGCGGCGGTCGACTATGCGCTGTCGAAGCGTACGGACGTGTACGTGAGCGCGGCCTACCAGAAGGCGTCGGGCAGCAACACGATCAACGGCCGCGTGGTGCCGGTGCAGGCCGAGATCGGCTCGTCGGGATCGTTCATCGGCAACGCGGGCGCGAACACGCAGTTCGTCACGCGGATCGGCCTGCGTCACAAGTTCTGATCCAGCGCACACACACGCTGACGGGCGCTCCATCGGGGCGCCCGTTTTGCTGTGGCGTACGACGAAGCGCGAGTCGGCACCGATTGGCGAATCGATATATTCTCCTGTGCATATCGAAACGACGAACGACTGACCACCCCCCTTTCACCCGCACGGGAGCACCATCTTGAATTCGACGCACCGCGAAGCCGTCGGCGAAGCCTTTTCGCTCGACGCGATGCAGCACGCAAGAACCATGACATGGCAGGCGGTCGACGCGATCGCCGAGGGCATCCGGCCCGGCATGCGGGAATCGGAGGCCAACGCGCTGGGGTTGAGCGTGCTGAAAGCGCTCGGGATGGACCGGATCTGGCATCCGGTGCTCGTGCGTTTCGGTGAAAACACGCTGCGCACGTTCAAGGAGCGCTCGGTGGCGGACCCCGTCCTCGCCGACGACGACATCTTCTTCATCGACCTGGGCGCGGTATGGGCGAAGCATGAGGGCGACGCGGGCGCGACGTTCGTGCGCGGCGACGATCCCGACATGCACGCGTGCGCGCACGCGGCGCGCGTGATCTACGACGAAGTCGAGCATCACTGGCGCACCACCGGCTGCGCGGGCATCGCGTTGTACGAATTCGCCGCGCAACGCGCCGATGCGCACGGCTTCCGGCTGAACGTCGACATCAAGGGGCATCGCGTCAGCGACTTTCCGCACGCGATCTACAAGGCCGGCAATCTCGGCGACTTCGATGCCGCGCCGGCGGCCGGGCTGTGGATTCTCGAAATCCAGATCGCGCACCCGACACGGCCGTTCGGCGCGTTCTACGAGGATCTGCTCGTCTAGCGCGTGTCGTACGGCTGGAAAAGCATTCGGGCGCAACGGGGTACGTCGCGCCCGAATGCGTGTCGGCCCCATGCGGGCGGCCGACACGGTCCGGCCCTGCCGTCAGATGGTGATCGTGACGGGGCCCGCGAGCGGCGTGTAGCCGTCGTCGAACAGGTACCACGCGTCGTACTGCCCCGACGCCAGCGCGCTGTTGGCCGTGGACGAGAACAGCAGCGAGCCGCTGCTTTTCGGCAGATACGCCCACGACTTGTAGCTGCCCTTGGTCGGCTGCGCGCCATGCGCAAAGATGCCGACCCAGTTCTTCGGGCTGTGGCTCCACGGCGGCGCAACGTAGTCGAACCGCAGCGTGCCGAACGTCGAGCCCTGCGACGCGAGCGACGCGACGAACTTCTTGCTGGTATTGCCGATCGCCGAATCCGTGAGCAGCGCGCCGGATTGCGTCTGCACGCAGCCGGCCACACGACGCAGGAAGTTCGGGTCGTTCGCGTCGCGGATGCTGGCGTCGTACCAGCCGGCGTCGCCGTACCACGTGACCGCTTGCGTCGCGCCGGCGGCGACGGTGAACGACTGCTTCGTGTTCATCCCGTACGCGTTGTCGGTGAGCTGGAACGTCGTCGCGCTGGCGCCGGCCGAGTTGTCGAGCGTGATCTGCACGTTGCCGTTCGCCACGTCGTAGCACAGGCTGATTTCGGCGGTCGATCCCGTGTTGCCGGACGAACCGATGCTGCCGCGGAACGTCTGCAGGAAACCGTTCGGCCCGTAGACCGAATAGTCGTAGCTGCCGCCGCTGTTCAGCGCGAGCGAATCCGACAGGTTCGCGCACTGGCTCGCGCCGGCCGCGATCGTGTAATGGCGGGGGATCGTGCTCGTGCCGTCGACCCACGCCTGCAGGTGCACGCCGGCCGTGCCGGTGTTGGTCATCGTCAGCGCCAGCGTGTGGCCGGCGCGGTTGACCTTGCCTTGCACGAAGAACTCGTAGGGCAGGCGGCAGGCGGTGCTGCGGCCGGTGGCCTGCGCCGGCACCGCGGTGGTGGTCGGGTAGGGGATCGGGACGGTCGAGCCGTTCGGGTTCATGTTGCTCGCCGGCGGCTGGATCGCGGGCACCGTCTGGTCCGTGTTCGAGAAATCGAAGGCCGACGTCAGGTCGCCGCACACCGTACGCCGCCACGGCGTGATGTTGGTTTCCTGCAGCCCGAAGCGCGCTTCCAGAAAGCGGATCACCGAGGTGTGATCGAAGACCTGCGAGTTGACCTTGCCGCCCTTCGACCACGGCGAGATCACGAACATCGGCACGCGCGGGCCGAGCCCGATCGGTACGTCGCCGCTGGCCGAGCCGTCCGATGCGGCGCCGCTGCTGGCGACGAATTCGGCGGCCGTCGAGACCGTCGACTGGCCGGTGCCGGCAGCGGAGCTGGCCGGGACGGCCGGCGGCATGTGATCGAACAGGCCGTCGTTCTCGTCGTACATGACGAGCAGCACCGTGCTGGCCCATACCGCCGGATTCGACGTCAGCGCATTCAGGACGTTGCTGACGTACCATTCGCCGCCGCTCGCGGCCCACGACGGATGTTCGCAGTAGGCGTAGGGCGCGGCGATCCACGACACCTGCGGCAGCGTGCCGTTGGCGACGTCGGCGCGCAGCTGGCTGAAGAGGTTGGTGTCGTATTCCTTGCCGCCGCCGGACGGATCGATCTGCGTGCCGTTGAGCGCCGGCGCGAGCGGATCGTTTGCGCCGAGGTTCTGGTATTGCTTGAAGTTCAGGATGACGTTGTCGCCGTAATTGCCGTTCCACCAGAGATCGCTTTTGGAGCCGTTGTATTCGCCGTAACCATGGCCGGCATCCAGGCCGTTGCCCTTGTCCTGGTAGAACTTCCACGTGACGCCGGCCGTGTTCAGGCGCTCCGGCATCGTGGTCCAGCCGGTGCCCGTCATCGTGTTGGTCGTGTACGGCGAATAGCCGGTGACGTTGCCGCAGCACCCGGTCCACAGATACAGCCGGTTCGGGTCCGTCGGGCCGAGCATCGAGCAATGGTACGCGTCGCACACCGTGAACGCGCTCGCGAGCGCGTAGTAAAACGGAATGTCGTTCTGCGTGAAGTAGTACATCGTGCCGCTGGTCTTCGCGTCGGCCCAGTTGTCGTAGCAGCCGTTGTTCCACGCACTGTGCGTGCCGCTCCAGCTGTGGTCGAGGTCGCCGTAGTAGGTGTCGCCGTTCGCGGTGCCGGAGGGCGGGGACGGGTTGAACGGAAACACGTAGGACGTCAGCCAGGGCTGGCGCCACACCGGATACCCGCTCGAGATCACGACCGGCCGCGGGTCGCCGAAGCCGCGTGCGCCGCCCAGCGTGCCGAGGTAGTGGTCGAACGAGCGGTTTTCCTGCATCAGGATCACGACGTGCTTCACGTCCTGGATCGTGCCGGTCACGGTGGCAGCCGGAATGGCCTGCGCGCGTGCGATGCTTTCGGGCAGCATGCCCGTGATCGCGGTGGCGCCGGCGAGCTTCAACGCATCGGCGAGGAATTGACGTCGTGTTGTGGGTTTGTTTTGCATGATCGCTCTCTGTCGTGGATGGCTGGCCTCGCGGCCGGCGTCGGTCAGTGGCACGCGCTCGCGCAGTGCAGGACAGGCGTGGACGCCGCGCCCGGAGCGGCGGCGCGAGCGGCCGCCACGCTGGCTGCCGTGCCCGAGTCGCCATCGCCGCAAGCGGCCAGCGTGCACAGGAGTGCGATCACGAAAACGCCGCGCCAGTGCGGAAAGCGGCTTTCCGTCCGGCTCGACTTGACGATTGGCTTTCGATCCGATTCGAATCGGATTCCTGAATGATCGAGACTGTTGCTGCGTGCTCCGTATTTCATTACCCCTCCAGACATGAAAATGGACAGCAGAGAATATCGCCCGAATCAGAACAACTTCATGACAGGCCACCCGCGCGTGCCTGCCACTTGCAACAGCTTCGAGTCGGGATTGGTGGCGACCGGATGCGTGACGTAATCGAGCAGCGGCACGTCGTTGATCGAATCGCTGTAGAAGTAGGTGCGTTCGAAATCGGACGGCGCGTAGCCGAGTGACGCGAGCCATGCGGTCGTGCGCACGATCTTTCCTTCGCGGAAGCTCGGCACGCCCGTACTGCGCCCGGTGAATGCGCCGCCGGGCGTGCCGTCGTCGGTATCGAGCTCGATGCCGAGCAGGTGCTCTATGCCGAATTCCGCCGCGATCGGCTGCGTGACGAAGACGTTGGTCGCCGTCACGATGCAGCAGAGGTCGCCGTTCTCGCGATGCCGGTCGACCAGCTCGCGCGCCTGCGGCGTGATCGCCGGACGGATCACTTCGTCCATGAATCGTGCATGCCAGCGTTCGAGCACCTTGCGCGGATAGCGGGAGAGCGGCGCGAGCGTCACGGCGAGATACGCGTCCATGTCGAGCGTGCCGGCCGCATAGTGACCGTAGTGCTCGTCGATCAGCGCCACGTGCGCGTCGTCTTCCCGCCAGCCCACTCGCGTGATGAAGCGGCTCCACGCCTGGTCGCTGTCGAGCGGCAACAGCGTGTGGTCGAGGTCGAACAGCGCGAGATTCTTGTACATGGGTGGTTCCTTGTGTTGCGTGTTCAGGCGCCGATGAGCTTCTCGATCGCGTCCTTCGCGTTCTTGCCGTCGATGGTCGTGACGCCGTCGAGCCATTTCGACAGCACGCCGGGGTTCTTCTTCGCCCATTCCTTCGCGACGGCGACCGGATCGGCGTGATTCATGATCGGCACCATCAACTGGTTCTCTTCGTCGGTCGTGAACTTCAGGTTGGTCAGCAGCCGGCCGACGTTCGGGCAGCGTTCGAGGTAGCCGGGCGTGACGAGCGTGTAGACCTTCGCGGAGCCGTAGTTCGGGCCGAACACGGTATCGCCGCCGTCGAGATAGGCGATCTTGTAGTTGATGTTCATCGGATGCGGCTCCCACGCGAGGAACACGATCATCCGGTGCTCCTGCACCGCGCGCGTCACTTGCACGAGCATCCCGGCCTCGCTCGATTCGACCAGCTTGAAGCCGCCGAGCCCGAACTCGTTCTTGTCGATCATCCGCTGGATCAGCGCGTTGCCGTTGTTGCCGGCGCCGATCCCGTAGATCTTGCCGTCGAGCTGGTCGCGGAACTTCGCGATATCGGCGAAGTTCTTGAGGCCCTTGTCGGACGCGTATTGCGGCACGGCCAGCGTGTAGCGCGCGCCGATCAGGTTGGGCTGCGGCAGCTGGTGGACGGCGCCGGCGTCGACGAACGGCTTGACCGTCGACGTCATGCTCGGATCCCAGTAGCCGAGGAACGCGTCGATCTGCGCCTTCTTCACGCCGGCCAGCACGATCGGCGGCGACGCGATCGTCTTGGTCGCCTCGTAGCCGAGCCCATCGAGCAGCATCATCGCGACGCCGGTGGTGGCGGCGATGTCGCTCCAGCCGACATCGCCGAGCGTCACCTTTTTGCAGACGTCGCCTTCCGACGCGTGAGCGGGGGCCGTCGCCAGCGCCGCCAGCAGTGTTGCGGCCAGCATCCATGCCTTCTTCATCATGTGGGTCTCCTAAGCAAGTGTTCCGGATCGTGTTGCCTGAATGGTCTGACGATTGATCGTGCTGATCGGATGAAACAAACGAACTTGGGTCTGGCTTTGTAGTTTTGCGTACCGTATATTAGAACGCACAAAATCGCAAGATCGCACAAAAATACAACCTGCCGGTTGCCGGGTTGGGCGACGGGCGGGTGAGGGCGGGAAGAATCGGGCGACGGCCCAGGCGGGCCGTGCTTCATCAGGTAGACCAGGCAAAGCAAGGAGACCTCGCATGATCAGTCAGCTGGAAATCGTGTCCCGCCTGTTGCTGGCGGCATTGCTCGGCAGCATCGTCGGCATCGAGCGCGAGCGCCTGTCGTGGGCGGCCGGATTGCGCACGCACATGCTGGTGGCCGTGGGCGCTGCGCTCGTGATGGTCGTGTCGGCGTTCGGTTTCGCGGATATCCAGAACGCGAAGAACGTGTCGCTGGACCCGTCGCGCGTCGCCGCGCAGGTCGTGTCGGGCATCGGCTTCCTCGGCGCGGGCTCGATCATGCTGCGTGGAGAGATCATCCGCGGCCTGACGACCGCGGCGAGCCTGTGGGTCGTGGCGGCGGTCGGGCTGGCCGTGGGCGGCGGCATGTACGTGGCCGCGATCGCCGCGACGGCGATCGTGCTCGCGATCCTGGCCGGCCTGAAGCCGATCGAGAAGCGCTTCTTCGCGGTGCGGCAGCGCTGGGGCGTGCGGATTCTCGCGAGTCGCGGCGCGGTGAAGCTGACCTCGCTGCAGGCGATGCCCGGCATCGACCAGGCGCGCATCGTCCAGTTCATCATCGAACAGGACGACGCCGCGCCGGACGACGATCGCATCCACGTGGTGTTTTCAAAGATGACGAGCAGCGAGGTCCAGGCGGTCCGTCAATCCCTGCAGACCCTCGTCGGCATCAAAAAGTTGGAGGAGAGCGCAGCCTAGTTCGCCATTCGAATAACATTGACGTTCATTCCGAGGACATTCCATGTGGCAAGAAGAGCGATACCAGAGGATCCGGCTTCTGTTATCGAAGATGCAGCGCGTTTCCACCGACCGGATCATGGCCGACCTGAACGTGTCGCGGGAAACCGTGCGGCGAGATCTCGTCGACCTCGAGGCGCTCGGTGAACTGAAGCGCGTACATGGCGGTGCGGTGCAGGTGGGCGACGAAGCGCCGATCGCCGAACGTGCGCAGACGCACGTGAAGGCGAAGCTGGCGATCGCCCGCGCGGCGGCCCGGCTGGTCACGGGCTCGCAGACGCTGTTCATCGACGCGGGCACGACCACGACGCTGCTGGCCGAGGAACTGGCGAAGCTGTCGGGCCTCACGATCATCACGAACTCGATCGACGTCGCACTGAAGATGCGGTCGAGCGACCCGACGCACGCGAACAACGAAACGATCCTGCTCGGCGGGATGATCGGCAGCCGCGCGGCAGCAACCGTCGGCGACGGCACGGTGGCAGAAATTTTCCGCTATCGCGCCGATCTCGCGCTGCTGTCGCCGGTGGGCGTCGATGCCGTGCGTGGTGCGACCAACTACGACCGGATGGAAACCGAAGTGGCGCGCGCGATGGTCAGCAACGCGGCGGACGTCGCGATCCTGGCCGATTTCAGCAAGCTCGGCACGAACAGCCGGATCGGCTTCTGCGAGCCGGCGCGGATCGGCACGCTGGTGACGGACGCGAAGGCGGAATCGGTCGACAGCTACAAGAGCCTCAAGAAAGCCATCAAGCACATCGTGCTGGCGTAGCGCCACGCAGTGCGGGGCACGATCGGCTGTCGTTATGCCGCCCATGCGGCGCGCATTCTGTCGGCCGGTTTTTTAGCGGCGTAATATATCCGTCGATACAACGCAGGCGCGCCTACCGGCGGGCCGTCATGGAGGCGGGCGATGGAGATGGCAGGGACGGCGGCGCCTTCGGCGCATCAGGCGGCGGCAGGCTCGATCGCGCTGACGGGCGCATTCGAGCGGCCGATGACGGTGACGCTCGACGACCTGCGCCGGCACGCGAGCGCGACGGCCGAGCCGTTCGACCTGCGCTGCTTCACGACGAACCGCTTCATTCGCTCGGTCGCGCCGTATCGCGGCGCGCGGTTGAAGGACCTGCTCGACGCGGCGGGCTTGCGCAACGACGCGCCGGGCGACTTCAAGCGCATGGTGTTCATCGCGCATGCGCACGACGGCTACGCGGTCACGTTTTCCTGGCATGAGCTGTTCAACACGCCCGTCGGCGAACACGTGATCGTCGCGTTCGAATGCGGCGATGCGCCGCTGTCGATCGACGACGGCGCACCGCTGTTGTTCTCGGGCGCCGATCTCCTGCCCGCGCCGCGCCACGTGAAGCGGCTGGCCGGCATCGTCGCGCGCGTGCTCGAGCTCTGAACCGGCACGCGCCGCACCGGCCATCGTGTATGCTTGCCCGCATCGTTCAAACGGCGGGACAACATGAAGACACCGGCACACCCCAAGCCTGAGGTGCGGTTCAGGATGCGTATCCAGCAAGCCGACACGATCGCGCTCGGGCCGGGCAAGGTCGCGCTGCTCGAAGCCGTGCGCGAGCACGGTTCGATTTCGGCGGCGGCGCGCAGCCTGAAGATGTCGTACCGGCGTGCGTGGTTGCTGATGGACGAACTGAACCGCTCGCTGAAATCGCCGGCGACGGTATCCGAACATGGCGGGCAGAGCGGTGGCGGCAGCGTGCTCACGCCGGTCGGCGAGGAGATCATCCGGCTCTATCGCGGGATCGAGGCGCGTGCTTACGCGGCCTGCGCCGACGACATCGCCGCGCTTACGAAAATGGTGCGGCGCTGAAGGGTGCGCTTACGCTGACAACAGGCTTTCACTGCTCCGCTGAACGGCCGCGTGCAACGCATGCGGCGAAGCGAGCCATGCCCTAGCCGTGTCGCAGGCAGAAGCGCGGCGTGTCGCCCGTGGCGGCATCCGGCGCGATGACGTCGCGCGCCTGCGCATCGAGCCGCCCGATCAGTTCGACGAAACTGGCGACGCTCGCCGTCCGCAACGGGTAGTACGCGATGTGGTGGCGTTCGCAGATGCGCTTGAGCAGGTTCATCGAATCGTGGTCGATACAGTCGACCGGGAACACGACCATCTGTGCGCCCGGTAGCGCCGCTGCCAGCAGGCCCTTGCGATCCTCGATGCCGCCGTCGTGCAGCGTCACCTCGCCGCCCGCCGTTTCGACGATCCGCCTGATCGCGCGGTTCGAGCCCGGACGCCCGCCGACATAGACCAGACGCGTACCCTGAAGGATCGACAGCGGATCGGCTGCGCGTTCGGCTGGATCGTCCGCCGACGCCTGCACCGCCTGTTCGATCGCGCTCGCTTCGGCGCGCAGCGTTTTCACCATCGCCATCAGGTCGTCGAGCCGCGCGCGCATCGCGCGGGCGCTCGCCTGTTCCGCGGCGATCCGCTGCTCGGCTGCCTCGCGGCGGCTCGTGTGCAGCGCGAGCCGTTCGTCGCGCGCAGCCAGCGCTTCGCGCAGTTCGTGCACTTCGTCGCGCAACACGCTTTCAGCCGCCAGCGGCTGTGCGTTCTGGCGCGCGGCGAGGGCGTCCCGTTCCTGCAGCGCCGCGTCGCGCTGCGCGCTCATTTCGTGCAGGCGCGCCTGCTGCCGTTCGATCTTCGCGAGCAGCGCCGCATTCTCTTCCTCCAGCGCGACCAGCCGCCGGATGTCCGCGCGATTGGCCGAGCCGACCAGGTGCGACAGCATGTGCAGGTCGCCGAACGCGGCCTGGCGCACGCCCATCGTCGTGCGCGGATGCGTCATCAGCGCCCAGTAGGCGGGCGGAATGTCGCCACTCTTCAGCGCCTCCTTCCAGCGTGCGAGGAGTTCGTCCGCGTCCTTCGCGCTGTCGAACGCGCGAATCGCGCCGGCGTAGCGCTCGTCGAGCGCCTTGTGTAACGCCTTGGCGCCGGCCGTGCCGTCGATCGCGAGCTCGACGGCCGCGTGATGGATCTCGAGGTCGGTCGCGTGCTGGCGGTCGAGGTCGGCAAACTTCGGCACGAGCCTGCGCAGTTCGTGCGTGGTCAGGCAGGTGCCGATGATCGAGCAGTGCAGGTTCGCATCGAGTTCGGACAGGCGCGTGCGGCGCTTCAGTTCGGTCAGTTGCGCACGCGACGGCGCGCAGCATGCGTCGACCCGCACGCCGGTTGCCGCGGGCAAATTACCGCCGGGTGACGAGAGATCCGCCGTGCGGGCAAGGCGAAAGGGCGGAGCGTGCATGTTGACCTCTGTCCGGCGTGGTCTAGCCGGAGACGGATGCGCGAAAGATTCGCGAAATATACCACGGAATATAACGCACGAAATTCCGGGGAAATCATGGAGCAAGGCCGCATGGCGCGGTCAGCAGAGCGCGATTGAATGGTCGGCGAGCGGCAGTGCGGCAGGGGCCGGGGCTGCGGCCTCGGGCGAAACGGGGAGCGATGCCGGCGCATGACGCGCCATCACGTACTCGACGCACAGCCCGACGAACAGCACATCGACGCGCTCCAGCGCGGCGACCGCGTCGCGCATCGCGGCCGGGTCGTTGCTGAACGAATCGGAGAACACGTCGTCGCGCGTGCGTTCGAGGCGGCGCGCGTGGCCGATCACCCGTTCGAGTTCGGGCAGGCGCGTGAAGCGGGCGGCGCGGGCTTCGTCTTCGAGCGTCGACAGCAGTTCACGAAAACCCAGGGCGGACAGCGCATCGTCCGGCATGTCGTCGGCATGCGCGGCCGAGAACATCCGGATGAAGCGCACGACGCTGCCGCGCAGGCGCCGGAACGCGTCGACGACATCCGTGACCTGCTGCGCGCGCGCGTCGCTCGACAGCGGCCTGAGCGCGCTGATCTTGCGCGCGAGCGGCTGTTCCCGTGCGGCGCGCTGCGGGGCGCGGTCCGTCGGCGTGCGGGGCATGGTGAGTCTCCGGAAGTGCAGGTATCGATATATTTTACGGAATATATCGAGTGCGCAGAAAAAGACGGCACCGTGGGTGAGGCACGGTGCCGTCAACGGCCTGGGCGGCCGACTGGTCAGTCGATGGGGCTTACGGCCGTTCCGAACGTGGCCGTGACGCGGGCGGACATGCTGCCGGGCAGGAGGATCTTGCGCGTGGCCGGACACCTCCGGCCCAAGGCCGTCGCGAACGCGCCTAATGCTGCCGCGTCACCGCCGCCGGCAGTCCGGCGGCCCGGGCGCCTGCCGTTTCGTCCACGGTCGTCCGGCCGCCGTCGTGAAAGAACGCCTGCTCGGCCGCATTGTTCATCACGAGGATGCTGATGCGGCGATTGGTCGGCTCGTCCGCCACGTTCTTGTCGAGCGGCAGGACATCCGCGAGCCCGCGCACCTGGAGCAGCTTGTCTTCCCGCAACCCGCCCGCGACCAGTGCACGCCGCGCCGCGTTCGCGCGATCGCTGGAGAGCTCCCAGTTCGAATAGCCGGTGGAACCGTCGGGATACGGCGTCGAATCGGTGTGCCCCGCAATCGATACGCGGTTTTCGACATCGTCGAGCGCCGTACCGATCTGGCTGAGGATCGCGGTGGCATAGCTTTCGGGTTGCGAACTACCGGACGCGAACATCGGGCGCTTGAGCGAATCGACGATCTCGATGCGCAAACCCTCGTTGGTGATCGCGATCCGGATCTGGTCCTGGTACGCGCGCAGCGACGGGCTTTGGGCGATCGCCGCGGTCAGCTTCGCCTTCAGGCGTTCGAGCTTTTGCGTGTCGACGTTGCCGGCGAGTGCCGTGGGCGAGCTGGCCGGCACCGGTTGCGCTTTCGAGTCGATCGCCGGCGCCGGGTCCGTCATGTCGCGGCCGCCACCCTGCACGACGCTCGGTCGCGGCGCCTGCCCATCCTTCCCGCCGGACAGGAGCGTCGACAGCGGCGTGTTGAAGTAGTCCTCGATCCCCTGCTTGTCGTACTTGGAGACCGAGCCGAGCAGCCACATCAGCAGGAAGAACGCCATCATCGCCGTGACGAAATCGGCGTACGCGATTTTCCATGCGCCGCCGTGGTGGGCGTCGTGGTCCTCGCCCTTCTTGCGACGCACGACGACGAGCGATGCCGCGACGGACTGTTTCGACGGGTTGGAGCGACTGTCGGCCATGGCGCCTCCGTTACGCGGCCTTGGGCGACTTCGTCGCGCGGACGGCCTCGTCGAGCTCCTTGAAGCTCGGGCGATCGGCCGTGAACAGCACCTTGCGGCCGAATTCCACCGCCACCGGCGGCGCGTAGCCGCTCATCGACGCGAGCAGCACGGCCTTCACGCACTGGAACGGCTTGGCCGCCGCGCGGCCCTTCGCGTTGAGCAGATCCGCGAGCGGACCGACGAAGCCGTACGCGAGCAGGATGCCGAGGAAGGTGCCGACGAGCGCGCCGGCGATCATCTTGCCGAGCACGGCGGGCGGCGCGCCGACCGAGCCCATCGTATGCACGACCCCCATCACCGCGGCGACGATGCCGAACGCCGGCAGGCCGTCCGCCATCTTCTGGATCGCATTGGCCGCGACCGACGCCTCCGCATGGTGCGTATGCAGTTCCTCGTCCATCAGGTCCTGCATCTCCAGCACGTTCACGTTGCCGCCCGACATCATCCGCAAGTAATCGACGATGAAGTCGAGCAGGTGATGGTCTTCGAGCACGTGCGAATACTTCTGGAACAGCGGGCTTTGCTCGGGTGCATCGACGTCGGCCTCGAGCGCCATCATGCCGTCCCGGCGCGCCTTCTGCAGCAGCTCGTACAACAGCGCGATCAGTTCGACGTACTGCTGCTTCGTATAGCCGCCGCCCTTGAAACAGGTCGGCAGGGTCTTGATCGTCTTCTTCAGCGTCGTGACCGGATTGCTGACGACGAATGCACCCAGCGCGGCGCCGAAAATGCACAGCAACTCGAAGGGTTGCAGCAAGGCCGGCAAATGGCCGCCCACGCCGACAAAACTGCCGATCACCGACCCGATGACGACGATCCACCCGATGGCTACAAACATGATTACCTCGTCCGCGACTTGCGCTGCTGCATCCGTTGTTCAAAAGCGAGCGGGGCGCCTGGATGCCCCGCTCCATGCCCGCGATGGCGCCGATTTGCTGCAAGACGACGTCGATCGGCGGGTGTTGATGCAATAACGGCGATCGTCTGGACAACTGAACCCGTGATTCCACGGATCGCGCGTGATGCATGCGTTGCACACGTTTGCACCTGCCGTTCTGCGCGGTTTTCTTGATCGAAGTCAAAAAATGCGCGGCCATCGCGCGAATGCATGGAGGGATGCGAGCGGGAAACGGGGCGGGAGTGACGCAACCGACTTCCAAAAAGGGACGTCGCGGGATACCGGGGAGCGCGGCGCGCATCGCCGCACGAACGGTCGGGGCCGCAACCCGGCAGGGTTTTCATCAGGACATCAGGAGCGCCGCACGATCCATCATGGCGAAAGCGCTGTCGCCGCCAACCGCAGGAGGGATACAGTGACGTCCGATCCCACTCCCCCGACCGCCTTCGTGTTCGCCGGCGGCGGCAGTCTTGGCGCGATCGAGGTCGGCATGCTCCGCGAACTGGTCGCGAGCGGCGAACGGCCCGGTTGCGTCATCGGCGCGTCGGCGGGCGCGATCAATGCCGCCTATTTCGCCGGCCGGCCGGACGCGGACGGCGTCGCGATGCTTGAAGCGCTGTGGTGCAGGATCCGCCGCCAGGACGTGATGCCGTTCTCGATGCGCAGCCTCATCGCGATGCTGCTGCGCAACCGGCCGCATCTGGTCGAGGCCGATGCGCTGCGCCTGCTGCTGGAAAGGAACCTCCCGTACCGGCGGATCGAGCAGGCCGCGTTGCCGCTCCACATCGTTGCGACCGACGTGCTGAGCGGCCGCGAAGTCGTGCTGTCCGCCGGCCCGGTCGTGGATGCCGTGCAGGCCAGCGCCGCGATTCCCGGCGTGTTTCCGTCGGTCAGCATCGGCGGTGTGGAACTCGTCGACGGCGGCGTCGCGAACAATACGCCGATCTCGGTGGCGATCGCGCTCGGCGTCAAGCGAATCGTCGTGCTGCCGGCCGGGTTCGCCTGCGCGTTGCGCGTCCCGCCACGCAGCCCGATCGCGCATGCGACGCACGCGCTGACGCTCGTGATCGCGCGGCAACTGGTGCGCGATCTGGAGCTGTACGGGGCGCGCGCGCAAATCCATGTCGTGCCGCCGCTCTGTCCGCTGGAAGTGTCGTCATACGATTACTCGCAGTGCGCGCAACTGATCGACAAGGCCGCGGAACGCACGCGCGCGTGGATCGATGAAGGCGGGCTCGCGGCGTGCGCGATTCCTGGCCCGCTGCGCGAGCACGACCATGCGGCGGCGTTGTCGCATTGAGGGGGCTCGCGCGCCGTGCAAACGCATGATCGACGCACGTCGGTTGCCGGGCCGCTTCCCGGAACGCTACAAAAAAAACGGCACCGTGCCACGAGACACGGTGCCGCCAACGGCCTGAACGGCCGCACTGGTCAGTCGATCGCGCGCATCGCGTGGCGCAGTTCCTGATAGCTGCGCAGCCCTGCCACGCCGAGTTCGCGGCCGATGCCGCTGAGCCCGAAGCCGCCCCAGCACACGTGCGGGTAGATGAGCTGCGGCGCATTGATCCACACGAGCCCCGCGCGCACGCGCTGCTGGAATTGTTTCGCGATGGCCGCATCGCGCGTCACGACGGTCGCGACGAGCCCGTAGCGCGTGTCGTTCGCGAGCGCGATCGCTTCGTCGTCGGTGCGGAACGATTTCACGCATGCGACGGGGCCGAACACTTCGTCGGTCCACAGCGGGTTGTCGGCGGCCGGCTCGGCAATCACGACAGGCGCCATGAAGAAGCCGTCGCCGCCGGCATCCGCCACGCGGCCGCTGAAGGCGACGCGTGCGCCCGCATCGATGCCTTGCTGGAGCATCGCTTCGACGCGCGTACGCTGCGCGGCCGAAATCAGCGGCCCCATCGCGACCTGTTCCGCGGCGGGCGGCGCGACGACGAGCGCGCGCACGGCCGTCTCGAACGCGGCCATGAAGCTGCGGTACACGCTGTCGTGCACGAGGATGCGCGCGGTGGCCGAGCACATCTGGCCCGCGTTCGTGAAGGCGCCTGCGACCGCGAGCGACACCGCGACGTCGAGATCGGCGTCGTCGCGCACGATCAGCGACGACTTGCCGCCGAGTTCGAGCGTCACGCGCTTCATGTCGACGGCGGCGGCCTGCATGACCTTGCGGCCGGCCGCGGTGCTGCCGGTAAACGAGATCTTGTCGATCAGCGGATGCGCGGTCAGCGCCGCGCCGACCTCGGCGCCGCCGTTCACGACGTTGACGACGCCGGCCGGCACGCCGGCTTCGGCGACGATGTCGAGCAGCGCGTGCTCGGTCGGCGACGTGAGTTCGGACGGCTTCAGCACGACCGCGCAGCCGGCCGCGAGCGCGGGCGCGAGCTTCCACGCGGTCGTGACCATCGGGAAGTTCCACGGCATGACGAGCGCCGCGACGCCGACGGAATCGTAGAAGCGCTCGGCCGTGACGGCGTCGCTCGGCAGCGCGACCGGTTCGGCCGCGAACAGCGCCGGGTCTTCGCACAGCTTCGCGTAGTACGCGAACGTGGCGGCGACGTCGCCGACATCGGCGTCGGCCTCGAACGGCGGCTTGCCGCTCACCTGCATCTGCAGCGCCGCCAGGCGATCGCGCGACGCTTCGACGCGCTCGGCGATCGTCGCGAGAATGCGGCCGCGTTCGGCGGGCGGCGTATCGCGCCAGCCGGCGAACGCGTCGCGCGC
>NZ_JAAGPG010000007.1:0-67407 GCF_017104665.1 Burkholderia sp. Se-20378
ACCCTTACGCACCCGGTTGGCACGTGCGGTATGGGCGCGGCCGGCGATGCAGGGGCCTGCGTCGACACACATGTGGGGGTGCGCGGAGTGAGTGGCTTGCGGGTGGTCGACGGCTCGGCGATCCCGCGCATCATCCGCGGGCCGACCAATGCGTTGATCATGATGATGGCCGAACGCGCGGCGGACTTCATAACGAGGAAAGTCGTACCCAAGTCAAAAACGCAAACTCGAGTCAAGGCAATGATGTAGAAAGTCGGACAGGGATCCCGTGCGTGGCTGCCCTGTCCCCTGCACTCAAATCGAGACGGAACAGAGTTGGCCACCCGACAATCCTGGCAATGGTGCAACTTCAGAATGCTTTATCAAGCGCTCATATCAAATGGCATACGTGGCCGGTTTTCAAGACCCATCTCAACCTGAAAACCCACCGTCCGCCAGATATTTTGCCTCTTCGGGCGTAGTCTGGCGCCCTAAAAGCGGATTCCTGTGCGGGAAACGACCGAACCGTTCGATAATATCAAAATGCCCCAATGCGTGCGAATACCATGGCTGCCCCAGTCTTTCATTAAGCTTTACAGATATGCGCTGATCAGAAATTTCTTCTGAATGCGCGAATGGTAGACAAAAGAACAGGCGGAGCGGTTTCTCCACCGCCGCCATTTGGTCACGGACGTACGCAAGCGTCGCGAAATGTCGCGCAAGACCATCGGTCGCATACATATGCGCAGTTCCACGAAAAGCATTACGGGGAAACTGGTCAGTCAGTATTATCAGCGCCAATAATCCATACGCATTACTTTGCCAGTCATCGAGTTCGCGTCGGGCAGCGGCATAATGAGCATCGACAAAACGTTGTCTAAAGCGATTATCAAAAGACGCATCTTTTGCAAACCATAATGACGGACCGGCCTCTCTCCAGAAGGAAATTACATCCAATATTGAAAGCACTTCCGAGGAGTACATCATATTTGATTTTTCAAAACTTTGGGTTCAATCATGCTCCAGCAAGTTCGAACCATCTTGAGAAGCATATTGTTGGCGACCAACCCGCGTTTCCCACCACGACGCAACCAATAGAACAACGGTTGTAGCCCACCCCATTTCCAGCGTTCCCAGGTCACCGAAACAGATTGCCAAACCGCCAAGAGCTATCGCAGATGCAATGTGCGAACGGGGTATGACACCGTAAACAATTCGCTTGTAAATGGCACTGCCAAGTATGTAAATCGCGGGACCTGCCACCAGAGCAATTGTATAAGCAAACTTAGATCGCGTATCGGGATACGTCAACACAAGGTCATTTCCGACTGCCGTGACGATTATCCCGGCGACAAGAATCGCATGCACATAATGAAAATAGGCCCCCATTCTCCCGGGGTCGTTGGAATGGGCAATCGCAGCGCTCGCGTCTTTGCTCGAAGTACCGAAATAGAGCCACCACATAGCAAGTGCGCCAACGAAAGTGCTGAGGAAAGCGGAGAGCGTTTCAATTTTCCACATCGACTCTCCGCTCAGGGAAGCACCCGTCGCTAGTACCGCCTCCCCTAGCGCGACGATGACGAACAACTGGCAACGTTCCGCCAGATGCCCGCCCTCAATGGTCCAGTCGCGTGTATGAGAACGTCCGAGGATCGGCAGAGCGAAACCAAACATCGGTGACACATACTCACACAACACAGCAGCAAGCCATAGAATTGTCCGTGTCTCGCGTTCCGCCAACCCACCAGCCAACCAAAGCACGGCGGATATGGAAACCCAACCGAGCATTCGCTGATAGTTTGCTGACAACGCATGGTCTCGCTCCAGACGAATCACGATAAACGCGGTTCTGCCTACTTGCATCGACGTGTATGCACCAGCAAACAGAAGACCGCGCGTGCCGAATGCATCCGGAATTGCGGCTGCCATTATCAGACCGCCCAGCATCGTGGCAAAGATCAGGCGGCGAATTGCCGGGCGCTCGGGATCAAACCAATTTGTCACCCAACAAGTATACTGCCAGCCAAGCCAGACCGAAAACCATAGAATAAGCGTCTGGAGCGCGCCCGTGAGCGTGAGGTGATGCAGTAGTGAATGACTCAACTGCGTTACGGCAAACACGTACACTAGATCGAAGAATAATTCCTCGTACGTAACGCGCGCGTGTTGCCCGTTACGTTTGCGCATGAGCGGATGCCCGCTAGATTGAATACTCATAGCGCATCACCCATTCACTTTCGTAGGAATAGCAAAGCTATAGCCACAGCAATCGCGGCTGGAATACTAAACACAATCGCAAGTACTGGCAATTCTTCGCGGACACCATAACCGGCTCGATGCACTCCTACCCAAAGATTGGCCAGCGACAACACAGCCCAGGATGGTATAAAAACTAGCGCCGCAACGCTAAGTTCTGCGACATGTGCCCCCCAAAGTCGACCAAACAACAAAAATACTATCAACAGCAAAATTCCAGCGAAAATTGTCCAAACTGTATGCATCGCGCCCCCTTATCAGGCAAATACACTGAGCATCTTTCCGATGTCCTTTCCTTTGTATGGCGGAAATACGTCGAGCACCGAATCGGGATTTCCAATCAGCATAGCCTTTGTATTGCTAAGAGCGTCGAATCCAGCTTTACCATAGTATTTTCCCATTCCACTGTTACCAACGCCGCCAAATGGCAAACTATCGATCCAGCAATGTAGGTTAGTCTGATTTACGCAACCGCCACCAAACGAGAGCGCATTGAGTACGTAGTCGATATTTTTTTGTGTTTTACTGAAAATGTAGCAGGCTAGCGGTTTAGGCTTGCGTTTAATAATACCCACGATTTCCCGAAGGTTGCTGTAAGGCAGCACGGGCAACACCGGACCAAAAACCTCCTGTTGCATGGCTGGATCGTCCCACGTTGATGGATACAGCAATGTAGGTTCGACGTAACGGGCGGCGACGTCAAAACGCCCGCCGTGCACAACTTTATCTGCGAGAATGTAAGATGCGACGCGTTCCGCGTCATGTTCGCTAATCATCCGCGCGAAATCAGGACTTCGCTGCGGATCGTCCCCGTACATTCTCCGGATCGACGCCTTGAGGCGCGTGAGAAAGGCGTCTGCCACCGATTCGTGCACATAGACATAGCCCGGCGCGATACACCATTGCCCCGAAATTGCATTGTGTCCCCATGCAACTCGGTCGGCGGCGATGTCGAGGTTCGCGGTTTCGTCAATAATGCATGGATTCTGCCCACCAAGCTCGAGCAGGACAGGAGTTAGATGTTCGGCGGCTGCGCGCATCACGACCTTCCCCACCGCGGAGCTTCCGGTGAAGAAGATGAAGTCAAACGGAAGTTCTAGCAACGCGCTAATTTCCTGCCTCCCGCCCGTCACAACTGCAACGTCTTCGGATCCGAAGTATGACGGCACCAGTTTGCTGAGCAGCGCGGCCGTAGCCGGTGTCGTGTTGGCCGGCTTCAAGACGACCGTGTTGCCAGCGGCAAGTGCCGCGATAGCCGGATCTAGAAGCAGCAGAATCGGCGCATTGAACGGCCCAATGACCAGCGTCACACCGTACGGTTCCTTGTAGACCATCCCTTCGTTTCCATCGCCCTCCAATGCGGATGGAATCGCGACCTTCTGAGGCGCCATCAGTTCGCGCAAATGATTGCGGTAGTACTGAATCACACCAGTTGGCACGGAGATCTCGAAGAGCTGCTCGAACGGTGGCTTGCCAAAATCCTGGTAAAGAGCCTCACACAACTCGTCTTGATTCTCCCGCAGCATTCGCTCCATCTGATCGAGCTGCTGAATGCGCCATTCGTAGGTCTTGGTAACGTCCGAATCAAAACGCGCACGCTGCGCGTCGAGCACCGCCTGGTATGGATTCGACATGATCGTAATCTCTTGAAGTTGAAGCTAACGTCACGTGCGCCGGACTACGGTGTGTAACGTAACCACATAAATTGCGGGATTGCCTGCGTTCGTCTGCTCAGGCTTGCCCGATGTCGAGGCGAGAAACCAGACCCTCTGCGTCGATCGAAAACTTGAAGTACGTATTGAAATCACCCCATTTATCCGAGTGAAATCGCCCGAAGACCTCGAGACCGTCATTCTCGACCCGATCAATTTTCGTAAACCGCTCCGAACCAATCGCTTCTCGATTGAACGCAGACAAATCACGGGGACTGCCATCGTCATACATTTCAGCGCCTTCGGCGACCAGCGCCTGCCATCCGGCTCTGTCGCCTTGTTGCAAGCCTTCCGGGTCTGTGACCTGTGTGAAAGGCTTCGATTGCTTTCGTGACAGCGGGATGAGGCGGTGTGCGGGGGTCCATACTGCCAGTCGAAGCCGGAGGATCGACAAACGGCCGGCGTGGGCCAAAGGCCGCCCATACCGAACGCGTCGTGGACGATGCCGAGTTACTTGGTCGTATGCCCGCCGTTGATTAGGATCGTTTGGCCGGTGATCCACCAGCCGTCGGAGACGAGATGGCGAATGAACGGCACCACATCCTCGATATCCGTGAGCCCGGTTTTCGAGAACTTCGAGAGCGCAGCCGCCGTCTTGTGATACGCTACCGCGTCAGCACCCTCCTCCGGATAGAAGAAAGGCGTATCCATCGGGCCCGGGCCGACAGCATTGACCGAAATCCCTCGTTCGCCGTATTCCTTTGAAGCTGCACGCGTGTAATGCTCAACCGGAGCCTTCGTCCCCGCATATGCAGCGTAAAACGGGGTATACGCCCCGAGCAGTGCTGTGACTAGCGTGACAATCTTGCCATTGTCATTTACGTGCTTACCCGCTTCACGCAAGAAAAAGAACGAGGACTTCGCGTTGACTGCACTCATCTGGTCATACTCCGCTTCACTGATTTCAGTGAACGGCTTCTTGAGAACCTTACCTACAGTATTGATCGCGATATCAGGGCGGCCGACGGTAGCGACAGCATCGGCGAACAGATTCTCCATTGCACTGGCGCTCGTCAGATCCGCCTGAAATGCAACCGCCTTTGCACCGGCGGCCTTGATGTCGGCAACAGTCTTGTCGGCCTCCGCCTTGGAGCTCGCGCTGTTGTAGTGAATCGCAACTGCCTTCGCACCATGTTTTGCCAGATCACGCGCTATTAGCCCGCCAAGGTTCTTCGCGCCTCCGGCAATCAATACTGTCTTACCTTTGATTTCGTGGTTCGCCATTTCGTTCTCCAGAGTCGACAAACGCGCAACGCGTTCGTCAGATTTAGAAATTCACGCCCAGTGGTTCCAAACTCCTAGCTAGAAATATCCTGCATGAGCTTCGGAAAGTTTCCGTAATGCTTTCGCTCTTTGACGCCAATCTAGCGCTCGCATTTAACTACCACGTTTACTTGCAATAGGAGCTCAGCGCGACCAACTCGATCCACCCTATATCACCGAGCCCCCTTGCTTCGGCAAATATGCCGGCTCACTCCTTGGCGCGAGGCTTTAAAAGATCAGAGAGCCCGACGCGATGCAGCATCTCGGCACGGACACGATCGAGGACGGCGAACCCGACGGCTGCTCCGTCTTGAGTCGGATCGATATGCACCCGGAAAGGCCTCTTCCCGAAGGGCATGCCGACGATATCGACAATGGCTTGCGCCACTTCCCCAACATCGGCGTCTGCCGGTACGATTTCTGCGAATGCTTTCAGTACCTGGTCGCCGAAACCGGGATATGGACCGGCGTCATATTCTGCGGCGCGAGCGTCATCCGCCGGTGCCCCTGCGTGGGCAAAATGGTTCGTGCCGCCGGTGAACGCACCAGGTACTACGATTGACGTCTCGATGCCCCAACGGGACAGTTCGCGTGCATACTGCACCGCAATAGAGTCCATCGCGGCCTTTGCGGCAAAGTACGGCGCCAGATATGGAGGCGTGCCCCCTGCCGAGCTGCTGCTCGATACCCATATCAGCAGGCCTTCTCCCACTTTCCGCATATGCGGGAGTACCGCGCGATTTACACGTTGCGTGCTCAGCACATTGACGTCATACAAGTGAGCGTATTGCTCGGGTGTGAATGCTTCCGCTGGTCCGAACACCATATGGCCTGCGTTGTGCACCAAAACATCGAGTTGGCCGACCTCACCGACGACCTGCGCAACCCCAGCATCGACAGAATCTTGTGACTGGACATCGACCTCAACCGTCCGCAGATCGACATCATGCTCTTTTGAGTACGTCGCCATTTGCTCAACAACAGGGGCATTGCGACCCTTTGTATCGCGCATCGACGCGTAGACTGTATGTCCCGCCCGCGCTAGCGCCTCAGCTGCCAGACGGCCGAATCCGCTGGATGCCCCAGTAATCAGTATAGTCTTGCTCATGATGATGTTCCTTGATAATCGAGAGGGATCGGTCAGCGAAATGAGGCTTCACTCAAACCATTCCGCCATTACTGCGCAGGACTTGCCCGTTGATCCAGCCACCATTCGGGCCTGTTAAAAAGCTTATTGCATTAGCAATGTCGTCCGGTGTTCCAAGTCGTTCGAGCGGATTCATTTTCGACATGCGCTCAATTAACTCCGGCGACTTCCCATTCAGGAAAAGCGCGGTGGCTGTCGGACCAGGCGCCACTGCATTGACAGTAATCGAGCGCCCTCTCAGCTCTTTCGAGAGGATACCGGTCATGGCTTCGACTGCTGCCTTTGTGGCTGTGTACACGCCATAAGTCTCCGGCTTGAGTCCGACCACGCTGCTCGAAAGATTGATGATTCGACCACCATCGCGAATCCGACGCGACGCTTCGCGGAGTGTGTTGAACGTGCCCTTCAGATTGACGGCGATCTGGCTATCAAAAAGCGCATCATCGCTCTCCGATAGTAGCGCCAGCTTCATGATGCCCGCATTGTTTACAAGTACATCAACGCCGCCATACGTGGCATCAGTAACGTCAAAAAGCCGTGCCACATCTGTCGCGTCGCCCACATCAGCTTGTACCGCGATCGCCCTTCCACCGGCCCGCTCAATATCACCTGCAAGCTCCTCAGCCTCCGCTGCCTTGCCTGCGTAGTTGATAACAACAGAAAATCCGTCCTCGGCGAGACGCCTAGCAATTGCTGCTCCAATGCCCCGCGATGCGCCGGTAACAACTGCCACTTGAGATTTAGTACTCATGATGCTCTCCATAAACGTCAGCTTCTATTACATCGCGCCGCGGCTGACCAAAAAATTTCAGTGGTATTTCAGAGCGTTTAATTCACGTATCAAATAACGCACTCAGCACCCTCACGCCGACAATGACCCTTACCAAAACTACGGGATCCAAATATTAAGGAGTCCAATTTATCAAATTGTAACCATCACGCGATCAACCTTAACCTCCTCTCGATCAATCTCGTTGCGTCGATCGCGACACTTCCTCCCATTCGCGAATTTCGTTCTCGATCGATTCTGCCCGAGCGAGCATGGTTCCCACCGCATCTGCACCAAGTGCGAAATGCACCGGCGGGTTCTTGGATTTCATAAGCTTAATGATCGCTTTCGCCCCCTTATGAGGAACGTTTGGCTGCTTCCCTTGAAGCTGACCAATAAAACCACGAAACTGGCCCGCCGGCGTATCCGCATAGTCGTCGATTCGATTCGATGCGTACGCCAAAGAGCGACCTGCAAATTGCGTCTCAAAGATGCCAATCGTCAAAATCGTCACATGAATTCCTAAAGGCGCGAGTTCGCCAGCAAGCGCTTCGCCGAGCACGCAGGTGGCCGATTTGGCTGCCGCGTAAACTCCCAACCCGGGGTACCCTGCGAACCCAGCAATCGACGAGAACTGGACGATATGCCCCGACTTCTGGCGACGCATAGTAGGCAACACCGCCTGAATCAACCGAAGCCCCCCGAAGAAATTTACGTCAAAGATTCGGTGGGCGTCCGCCTCAGTCGTTTCCTCTACGGCGCCAACCGTGCCAACACCGGCGTTGTTCGCCAGTACATCGATACGACCAAACCTATCGAGTACTTGTCGGACACCGGTTGCAACCGCTTCAGAGTCGGTGATGTCCATCAAGAGACCAAAAGCACGACCAGGAGCCAGCCGCTCAAACTCGCCGACCTGCTCCGAGCTGCGCACCGTGCCAGCGACGTTCGCACCTTCCGCCAGCAGCTGTTGAGCCAGTTCACGCCCAAGACCAGATGACACACCCGTAACCAGCACAACCTTTCCATCCATAGTCGAATCGCTCATTGTGACTCCATCCCATATGAGGTTTTGAGGTGACACGAGTGTAACGAGAGTCAAGCCGCCAACGAAGAACCCTAGTCGAGATGAACTATCCACGAATTGCGAACAATCGCCTCCTTGTTTGCACCTTGGGCTCTTGGCACTGAGCCACAGTTGCCGCCCCAGCGATAATTGTCCCGATCGTCGCTGACACCTCTACTAAATTCGGCGTACCAGTCGCCTCGCAATTAAATAAGTATTCAATCTCACACCGGCAATTATCGTTTTACGAAAAGATTCGCTCCACCATTACTCGACGTCGGTTCGCAATTCTTGATTCGAACCAGACGGTGACCGAAAGCATGCTCATTAAAATAAACGAAAACCACCATTTTTCCGCCCACCCAACCATAATTCCAGCAACAAGGGCGGAAACAATCATTATGTAACAAATTGACCTCGATTTATAGATCAACCATTTATACAACCAGCCTCCTACCATATAAAGCATCAATCCGATCGAGAACCAGATTGGCGGCGCAAAACCAATACCAGTATTATCATTGGCAACCGAAACACCTCCCCCAATCCCAGCAACAACAATTCCAGACACCATAATTTCATGAATCCGATTAATGGCGGAAGCATCAAGCCTCGGTCTCGCTGAATAACAGATAAAGCCCGTAGCATCGCTTTTTGGAATATCGAAATACAGCGCCCACATAGCCATCACTGCGACGACCGATCCCACGAATGTCACAACGCCTTCTATGCTTCGGTGTTTCGTGTTATCCAGCACCGCCACAGCTGAAACTATCGCCGTTGCGAAGGCCACTATCGTCAGCAACTGGTAACGCTCGATGAAATTTCGATTTAATTCCCTCCATCCACCCCTCTTTACGAATTCGCAATCCGACATCTTCCAACCGGAGTTTATTGGAGCAACCTCGTAAATAGCTGCAATAGCCCACCAAATCGCTCGAGTGTCGCGACCAATGGTGCCACCGATAATCCAGAAAATAGGGGTCACAAATGCCCACTTCAATGCCCACCCGCCCTCTGAATTTTCTGAATTTGTCTCGCTCACAAGTCGAAAAGACAGTGCAATTCTCGAAATTTGAAACAGCACATAGAAGAAGACAAATCTAGAACAGTCCATCTCCAAAGCGTTCGAAATTTCTATTGCGGCAACCAAGCAAATCGGTATTAATACAATTCCCGAACCGCGCCACAGTTTCGCCTCAACCTTAATCGGCCCAACGACCCATTCGGCGTAACGCCACTCACGCCATGTGGTTACGCATAAAATTACTGAAATTATGGCACCATTCCACGTAAGATTTCTCTGCAGTGCATGACCGATTTGTATAAGCGAAAATACCAACATCAAATCAAAAATAATGTTGCTTCCGATCATTTGAATATAACGTTCGCCACCCACTCCTAACAATCTATGTATGTTTTGCTTGATACCCATGCAGACCTTCCAATCACCTACGCGAATCCGAAAAATCGCACCGGAATCCACACGGCCGCCCCACTTCTCGTTCAGAACAATGATGAATTTGGTTGAGTCCGATTTCCCTCCACAAAATATCCGAAACAAATCATGCCGCCTCATTAAAAATGAAAAATGGTTGGCATTGATGCAATTGCTCGACGCTGCCGCCCCTCGTTTCATCATTTCGTCACTTAATTGCCCGAGGAATTTATACATCGACGTTAGACATTCATATGATTAGACATATAGATGAATGCAGGACAAGCTGTTGTTTAGAGATAGTAGTTAACTGACCCGAAAAAACCTTTCAAATTTAGACGCACTAAAAAATGAAAATGTTAATTCGCGACGCTACAGCTGAGATGATGAGGCGGGGCATCGAACTACAGTTTTAATTGTCTGATGTTTCGATGCACCATTCCCCTAATGCAACGCGTCGAACGCCTGTGCGTTTAGTTCGTACCGCGACTGCACCTAGACAATCTTTATAAGATGGAGTCGACAGACTGTGGGATAGTTCACCCAGGTGTAGCGAAACCACACCATCGCGTCTTCAAGAATGCGCTAGCATTGAAGTAAATTGATGATTTCGTGGACCTTCCGGCATCATGAGCGACTACCTTCTCAACAAACATCGCTTCCATAGCTTCGATCCTGACGAAGTTTCCGACTTCATTGGAAGAATCTATGCCGACAATCAGTTTACGGCGCAGCATGCGACACACCGGGAAGTAACCATGACTGGGGTCGAGCGCAATGGTATCGGCATCTATGACGTAGACTATTTGATGCCATTTCACTTCCGGTCGACGGAGACGCGGCCTAACTATCTGTTCCTCTCCTGCCGCCGTGGTCAGGCAAAGTACGAGGGAGGTTCTAGCGACGGGGCCTGTATTCCTGGTGATGTCATGCCTATCTCCTCGTCGGATCGATCGTTCTGCTCGACGGGGCCGGATGGCTTCGGGCACCTCTCTGTGATCATCGATGCCGAGCGGGTCCGTCGCTTCATTGCTCAATGGATTGGCCAGCCTGCAACTGATCCGATCAAGTTCTCGTTGCAACCGATCGCGCCCGAGGTAAGCGCGCAGTGGAACATCGCTGCAAGTTGCCTACGAAGTATGATGAGGATGTCTCCGGTTCCCGATCTGGCAATTGAGGGACTGCTTGAACACATGCTCAAAATTGTCGTTACTGGCCACTTCAGCAACTACAGCGCATTGTTCAATCGCGAATCGTGCACCTCCGACGCTCAAACTGGGGAGGCGATTAGAATGATTGAAGCCTTTCCAATGCACTGGAAGACACTTGGCGCCGTTGCCCATGCACTTGGCGTTCCTAGCGAAGCGCTCGAGCACGGGATACGCAGAGTAAGAGGAAAGTCATATGCGGAGTTGCATGACGACGCCCGCTTTGCACAAGTGAACAAGGCACTTCTGCGTGGGGGCGACACACAGCGTTTCGCTGAAATTTTATTGGCGCATGGATTTTCCATCTCAGTCCGTTTCGTTCGCCAATACGTTCGACGCTTTGGCGAACCGCCAAGCTCGACTTATCGCCGAAACCCCAACGCGGTGGATTACCCCTCGAGTCCAACAAGCCGCACATTTGAAGAATTTAGCCGAGAAACTATTAATCAGTTCATCGATCAATCATTAGAGAGCAAGCTTGACACAAGTGAAGTCAGTCGATTTTTAGGAATGAGCGAACGCGCGACTGTCGAGGCGTTCAAAATTCAGTTCGCCCGGACACCAAAACAATACGTGATAGAAAGGCGGCTCGAGCGCGCTCGATGGCTTCTAGAAAACACATCCGACAGTATTTTATCAATTGCCATGAACTGCGGATTTGGAACTCAAAGCTACTTGGCTACTGCCATCAAGCATCAGTTTGGCGCAACGCCAAGCGAAATTCGACGCGCCGCTTATTCCGGACGCACGGCGAAAAATGATGACAGGGTAACCGACTAGGAAATTTCGAATAAATATCTCCGACGATAAATGCCCTGTCGGATGAATAGTCATAAAAATAACGATAAATTCCTTTTTTTCAAGCCCCCTCTTAAATTCATGAAGTCTGGTCGGCAAATAAACATCTAGGCAGATATAACTAGAGTTGGGGTGCCGACGCCTTCTACTTTCTTGCCGCGGCAAGGAGTTTGGCACAATCTGATTGACACATCACCGTTACATGGGCAGCAATGTACGCTTCTGCTGCGAATGCGGACAAGGACGCGTCTGTCCACATTCCATTCTCGACGTCCTCGATCCTGCTCAGTTTGATCGACGAGTTTTGGGATAATGACACGGTTAGCGAAACTGATCGAATGACCTCCTCCCATCGAGCCCACCCGCATAGCTCCCAGACAACGACTCGCACTTCACGCGCAACGTGGAAAACCTTGAGCCCGAGATTGCAACCCGCATCCGCGGCTATCGGACCGCTACGCGAATCCGGCCGACTCCACCGCAATCCTCTCCCTCGAATGAGAAGAATCTCCTGCCTTTGCTGACAGTTCCGAACGCTCCTGCCTTAAACTGAATTACACCTGCTGGGCGGTTCCAGAGAAAATATTCAGTAGCATGTTCGCTCTGCGGTTTAAGTGAGCACCTATATACGGCGTTGTGCTTAAATTGGGCGTGACGACAAGGCAAGGCCAATGTTCTTGATTTCATCGGATGTGACGGGATTGCGGACGTTGCAAAGTCCGCCATGCGGTTGAACCCGCCCGTGCGAATGGCGACCTCGGTCGCCTTTGATTCGATGCGCCGCACCCACCGGCAATTTTCCCGTGAGCGTCTTGTAGCGATACATTCCGTTTTCCGCGAGCGAGCGCCGATGGTAGCCGCTCTCCTTCTTCCATTCGCGACGAACGCATCGCGCGATCGCACTGACTGCGTCGTTACACTACATCCCGCCCGAAGTATTTGCCGGCTGACGAGCAGCGCCTTCGCTCAGCTGAATCAAGGGCGTTGCGCTGCACCAGGGGATCACGGCATGCCAAGGTTTGGTGTCGTAGGCCCCGTCCCGCCGACGACATTTAGTCGTTCGTCGCCCGGAATCTGACCGAGCAGTTCGGCCAAGTCGCCACCATCGTTGACATTCTGATGCGTCAACAGCATAGCACGCACCTGACCGGTATCCGGGTCGAGCCTGAGATGCACTAGTGCGATGTGCCACGCTCCCAATAACCATGCTTGCGCGCCGTCCAATCGTCGTCGCCAACGATCTGCAGCTGGACTTCTATCGCTTGTGTGCGGCGGCCCGCCTACGTAGTTAAGCACGAGCAAGGTGGCGAAAGCTATCTCGAGCAGGCCTTGCGAGAAGCCTTGCAACAAACGCGGCGACATACGGTACACGGTCCTGAGGCCCGGCGGCGCTTGGATCAGCGTCGCGGTACAGACAAGAACGGCCAAGCGCCGGCTCGGCATCTAATATGTTTGTAAGTGCGGCTTAATCGACCCTCATCGTGACGTTACCTCAGTTGATCGGGCGAGCGTCGTAGGCCAATCAGTTCCTGATACGGTAGCGCGCCCTCGATTCGCTCCTCTTGCGCTAGTTCCTGCGCGTCGTGTCGAAGCAAGAAATCGAAAATCTGCGCGGGAACCCGCATTGTTGACAGGGTCGCCGCACCCGCCATTGCGCGTCAACAACTATTGCTCCCCTTGCTCGCCCGATTCATGCAACGACGCCTCCATTTACATACTAGAACACAGATAGCTTGATTGAGACAGGATCGATACGTTCTTCTCAGAGCGCGTTCAAACGCCCATTAATAAAATGGGACATATTTATTACAAAACGTCAGGGTTTTATATTTCACAAATTTCTAAAATGTCCGCCGCGCGTAGTGCTTTACCTTTTCTACAAACAATTACCACAATTGAAAATGACAAATATGTATCCAACCTACATCATCCCTATCGAATTCTGCTTTAATTGGTTAACACGCGATGCGTGGCGATTACATCCTACGATTGCAAACGACCTACGACCGTGAGGCGTGCATGAAGCCGATACAGAATATTGGGGACCAGACAACGATTGCGAAACAGCAATCGAGCCGATTATCGCGAATTCTTCTTAGGCAACCTCCTCCGGTTCGATGCGGGGATATACGAATCAGATTTCCCACTATTTCTGGACCTGCTCGACAGGGAGGAATCTGCTCCTACGATTTGAAGTCTCTCGGGCGAATCGAAACGATACGTTGAATCATTAACCTCGGATTCGAACCGATCATAGATGATCATGAGCGCTCTTCTCATAATTTCTAAAATTCCTGTCGAAATCTTGGATCTACGATCATTGTTCTCCGTCGACTTCACTTGCTCGGGATATAGCGACCAACAAGTAAATAGTGTGACGAACAAGTTTGAGTATGTAACGCGGCGCCGATGGCACCAAACATTCATCGCCTCACTTTCCAAGGCGCTAAAATTAGCGTGCACGAATTGCAATACGTCACACCATTTTTACGATTACTTAAAATTACAACACAACTCACTCCCTACTTGCGAAGCTCATTGAAAAACGAACCACACCGAATCACCGCAACCGGCCACCCAAATCAACGAAAATATTTAATTTTTAATAACATCATAAAAATATCTAGAAATCAAAAAACACCATACCCAAAACCTCAACAAAGAGATATTAAAATGCCGGGCACGACAAAACCAAGAGAAGTAATCTATTGGACAAAAAAACCAGACACCTCATTAATCAAAGAACTCTCCAGAAATGACTGGAAAGTCGTACTTATCGAAGATTCAAGCAAAATAAATAGAATAGAGAAATCCACCAAAGGAGGGATATTAGATCTACAAAACTCAACAGCCGATGAACTGGTCGAAATTGATGAATTTTGCTTGGAATTTGATAATGTTGGATGGGTCGCGATTATCGATAAGCAACAGTCGATAGAAACAACTGTCTTGAACATAATAAAAACCCATTGTTTCGATTACATCACCATACCAACCAAAAATCAGGAAATCATCGAAACCGTCGGACGCGCATATGGAATGGAGCGCTTATTTTCACAAGACATCTCAAATTATCATCATTCAAAATTCGGCATGATTGGAGCAAGTAATCCCATGTTGAAATTATTTAACTACATCTACAGGATGGCCAAAAGTGACGCGCCAGTACATATCTATGGCGAAACAGGTACGGGCAAGGAATTAACTGCGTCGGCCATACATCAATGCTCTTCCCGTGTCTCGCAACCGTTTGTCGCATTAAATTGCGGGGCAATTCCACCTCATCTCTTGCAGTCTGAGTTGTTTGGATATGAACGGGGAGCGTTCACTGGCGCGTCCGCCTCGAAGATTGGGCTTATCGAAACTGCCAACCACGGGACATTGTTTCTCGATGAAATCGGCGACTTGCCGCTAGAAAGCCAAGTGAGCTTGCTACGCTTTCTCCAGAATGGCAATATTTTTCGTTTGGGTGCGACGCGCCCCATTTCGGTAGATGTTCGGATTGTGACGGCGACTCACGTTGATCTCGAGAAAGCATCACAAGAAGGAAACTTTCGTACCGATTTATATCATCGGCTATGCGTTTTACGAATTGAACAACCGACGCTACGCGCGCGAGGAAAGGATATCGAACTTCTAGCACATCATGTAATCAATCAGTTTCGAGGTGATGGAAGTGGACGTGTTTATGGGCTATCTCCGGATGCCATTGCCGCCCTTCATAGTTACGAATGGCCGGGTAATGTACGGGAGCTGATCAATCGGATCCGTCGCGCACTTGTCATGACGAATCGCCGATTCATTACCGCCGGTGATCTTGAACTTGACAAGACCGCAATCGAACCTCAATCCACTCCTGTCACGCACAAATCCGTAACGCGCGAGATGATCGAAAATAAACTGATAGAAAATGGTGGCCTTGTATCAAGGGCCGCCCGCGAACTTGGCGTGTCACGGGCCACACTGTATCGGTGGATGGAATTATACGCTATCGAACGAACGAGTTGATAATATCGAATATTTGGGTGATGTTTTCAATTCAACCTCTCGCAGAAACATTTCCGCAGCGACACTTGCGCAACCACCGCTCGCGCAATTGAATGGTCACACGCTTACATCCGTGACCATGTCGATGAGGAACACCCCGGGAGAAGGTAGCGTGACGTTCGGTGACCGGGGATTAATGTCGCGCCCGGTAAGAAAGTGGAGTTGGTGGGAACTCTCTCTGACTCTCTGGCTGTCGGCACCGACCGACGTATACCAGCAATGGCAGCGCACTGAAGCCGCAGGAGCCGACCGGCGCTCATTCTCTCCGCGGTCGATCATCTCGGATGAAGTCATGTTCGTAAGCGCAAGACCAGTACGGTCTAGGAGCGTTCGATGACGAATGCCATGATTTCCGGCGAAGGACGCGAATGACCGTCGTGCCCACGATAGGAGTTGTAGACGGAGTGACTCAGACAGTCGAGATCCCGTCAAAACAGCAAACTCGCCGACACCCAACCGAATGGAAGCGGACCATCGTCGCACTGACTTTCGAGCCCGGCGCGTCGGTCGCCCGTCTTGCTCGCGAGAACGGCATCAATGCCAATCAGGTGTCGGCGTTGCGTCGCCTCCATGCGCAAGGCCCGCTAACGGATGAGGCGCGTCCAGAGACAGCAATGTTACCGGTTGTCGTCAGCGATTCCTCTTTGCCACCCGCTCAGCCATCGATAGCGATTGAGGAGCCAGCCGCGACTGACATGCCATTCGGCTCAATCCAGATTCGACACGGTAAAACGTCGATTCGTATCTAGGTCGCTCTCGCTCTCACTCTCGAGCACCCGCGTCCCGCGCCCGCCGCCCCAGCTCGCCTTCAGTATCAGCGGATAGCCGACTTCTCCAGCCTGATTCTCGCATGCGGTGAGATCGTCCGGCAGCGGCGCGGTCGCGGGCATCACCGATACGCCGGCGGCGATCGCCGCGTTTCGCGGCCACGTTGTTGCCAAGCGTGCGCATCACGTCCGGCGACGGGTCGACCCTGCGGATGCCCTCATCGATTTACCGTCTGCGCGAATTCCGGGGTCTCGGACGGGAAGCCATAGCCGGGGTGAATCGCGTCGACGTTGACCTGCCGTGCGACGCCCAGGATGCCGTCGATGTCGAGATGCGCGGCGAGCGGCTTCTTGCCTTCTCCGATCAGGTAGCATTCGTCACCGCGAAGCGATGCACCGCCAGGCGGTCTCCCTTCGATTAGATCGCCACCATGTGGACGTTCAGCTCGGCAGCGACACGGGTCACGCGAATCGAGATTTCCGAATGGTTCGCAATCGGGATAGACTGAATGGAGATTGTAGTCACGCCATCCATAGATGGTTCATCGTTGCATTTGGCTTTCCCACGCGCCCTCTTCCACCCGCTTAGTCAGTGAAGCAGTTCGGGAATTGTTACGTATGTCGTTCAAGATTGCATCGTCCCCGCATTCGCCGCTCAACAGATTCATCAGATTGACCGACATTCACTCTCGACATCACGACGACAGATAACATTCCCCGTCCAACCAGGATGGCAATCGGGAGAGAGTTCGGCTTGTCGTCGTTCAGTGTACGGGGGCACACCATTACTCACCCCGCAACGGTGTCAATTGTGGCGATCGAAAGGCGACGCGTAATCCATCCAGTCGTGGCCCGGAACGCCTCCCGCTCACGCACAATTCGCGTCGCCGCGTCGCTGAGCCCGGCTCAATCGCCGGTCGGTCAGAATCGCATCCCTGCCCCGAAACAACCGGATAACAAAGCACCCGCGGATGGCACATAGCATCGGCACACGCCCCGGGTCTTAAATCGGTTCGACTGACTCGTGCGTCGGCCAGCCCATGTCGACAAGAACGGCATGCATGCTGCAGCGCCATCTGGCGCCTGTTTCTGACACCCGGTCCTCGCCATCGACCGGGACAACGTAGACCATTCTTCAGCATCATTCATGCCTAAATTTTCACCATGAGATAATTTTTACTACTCGTATACCATAATTTCTCATATTTAGAGAAAAATGCAACACTATACTCCGTGGAACGTCTACGGAGAGACCATGAATCTAGTTAGCTTTAGCAAACACGGGCGTTGCTCGTGGGGCCTTGTGCGGGATAGCGATATCGTTGATGTTGCTCCGATTGCCGACGATGTCGGTCACACCCTGAAATCCGCGCTGGAACGACGCTCGCTGGATCGTGTCCGCGCGTGGGCGGAAACTCAGGTAGCGACGCATGCGATCAATTCCGTAGATTTCCTGCCCGTTGTGCCAGATCCTTCAAAGATCCTCTGCGTTGGAATCAATTATTTGAGTCACGTTCAAGAGACCGGTAGAGACGTGCCCATCTGGCCTATGATCTTCACGCGGTTCGCCGACTCGCAAACCGGCCACAACCAAGCAATTGTCCGACCGTCTACATCTCACAGCTTGGACTTCGAGGGTGAGCTCGCGGTGGTCATCGGTGCGCGTGCGCGTCACATCAAAGCCAAAGACGCGCTTGACTATGTCGCCGGCTACGCCTGCTACAACGATGGCAGCCTGCGCGACTGGCAGAAGCACAGTATTCAATTTGTGCCTGGGAAAAACTTCCCGTCCACCGGTGGTTTCGGGCCATGGCTCGCTACGTCGGAGGAGATTCCTGACCCGTCGACTTTGACTCTCGTCACAAGGCTCAACGGCCAAATCGTTCAGAAAGCGACCACAGACGATCTAATCTTCTCCGTCCCCCGTCTAATCGAATACTGCTCGACCTTCACGACGCTCAATCCAGGCGACGTGATCATCACCGGAACTACCGGTGGAGTGGGCGCGTTCCGTCAGCCCCCCCTATGGATGAAGCCGGGTGACGTAGTCGAGGTCGAAATTTCCGGTATTGGCACACTGCGGAACCATATTGTTGATGAGGCGCCCGCAGATTGAGCCAATTCGACGGCGGAGAAAACGAATGGATCTCAAAGAAATCAACACTAGCGTATTGATCGTCGGCGGTGGACCCACCGGTCTTTCGCTCGCTAACGTCCTCGGGCAAGACGGGATCGAATGCATCTTACTTGACCGAAAGACTAGTACCGTAGCGGAACCCAGGGCCGTCTCCATCGATGACGAATCCTTGCGAACCATGCAGGCAATCGGCTTGATAGAGCCCGTAATGCGGGACGTCGTTCCTGGGTATGGCGTGCACTATTTGACCCGTGTAGGTGGTCGGTGCTTTGGACGTGTTGAGCCAACTGCGAGCGAATATGGCTACCCACGCCGTAACGCGTTCAGGCAGCCGTTGTTCGAAGCCTCCGTCCATGAAGGTTTGAATCGATTCAAGAACGTGCAAGCACTATTCGGCCATATTTTGGAATCGTTCTACCAAGAGCAACACGGAGTACATGCCACTGTCCGTTGCCCCGACGGTACCGCACTCTCAATACGGGCTCGATATCTTGTAGGATGCGACGGCGGCCGTAGTCCCATACGCGGACTACTGGGTGTCAAGATGGTGGGCTCGACGTTCAAGTCTCGCTGGCTAGTGATCGATACTGAAAATGACGACGACAGCTTCTCTCAGATGCGGGTCTATTGTGATCCCCGCCGGGCAGTCGTTGACGTTCCCGGTCCACACAAAACTCGCCGCTTCGAAATTCTCATTCACTCGCACGAGTCCGCAGACGACGTCGTAACAGAAGCACAGGTTCGCAAATGGCTGTTCCCGTTTCGAGGGAGTCGAAAAACTGACATTGTGCGCAAAACCGTCTACACCTTCCATGCACGAGTAGCGGAGCACTGGCAAGTCGGCCGAGTTTATCTGGCCGGCGACGCTGCGCACTTGACCCCACCCTATGCTGGCCAAGGAATGAACAGTGGTGTACGTGATGCGCACAATCTGGGGTGGAAGCTATCCGCCGTCGTGCGCGGGCAACTGCCGGAATCAGTGCTTCTTTCATACGAGATCGAGCGTCGAAAGCACGCATGGGCACTAATTCGCCTGGCGCTGAATCTAGGCATGGTCATGGCACCGAAGTCGCGCTGCAGCGCATGGGCATGGCAGTCGTTTTTCCGGATCGCAGCATACGTACCACCTGTCCGCGACTACTTTCTGCAAATGAAGTTCAAGCCGAAACCAAGGTATGCCTGCGGACTGCTCGGACCTATTGACGAACTCGGGCGTCACAGCGTTCGGGGGCGAATGCTTCCGCAACCATTCGTGACGTCCCGCGGTCGATCGATGCCGCTCGATGATCTTCTTGGACCACGTTTTGCCCTCCTCCGCTTTGGACGACCATCGGTCGGGACCAGCCTGCGGCCCGCTCATCAACTTTGGCGTCATCTAGGCGCCGCAACTGTATGGATTCTTCCTGAGCCCAACGGCGTGTCGGAACGCATGCTGGAACAGCGTGGCTGGACCGTAGCTGTGAGCAACGACTCTGCATTCGTAAACGCGCTCGCTCACAACTGCGACCGGGTCATTGTGCTACGGCCAGACCGTTACGCTGCGGGCGCATTCCTTCCGTCACAAGAGCACACATTCGCTGACGAATTCGCCACGGTGTTGGGCGTCGATGCCACTATCAGCGTACCGGGGGTATCTCCCGACGACTCATCCATCACGTTACCACCAGCAATCAACTGGATATCACGATGACCAGCCTGCAGAAAGAAACCCCGGCTCAACTAAACCATCTTTGCGTCGATTCACCCCAGCCGGAGCGGCTGGCCCGCTTCTACTGCGAGATGATGGATTGCGCCGAAACACCACTCAATGAGCTCCGCTTGTTATCGGGGCCACGTCGATCGATATTGATTCGACCGGGTGCGACCGCAGATCTCGCTTACGCCGCCTATCGGATCTCCACCGACTCTCAGCTCCAGACTCTAAGATGCCGCCTTGCGGCAAACGATATCGCATGCGAACCACTACACGATCCTTTGCTGGAACCGGGCTCGTTTGTAGTGGCTGACCCGCAGGGACGCCAAACTGCGTTTGGTGTCGCATGCCACACTCTGCCCCATTCGGGAGCGCCGGCACGTCTTCAACATTGCGTCTTTCAGACAACTGAGCTGGACGATGTAGTGCGCTTCTACGTCGACAAGCTTGGCTTTACTGTATCTGACGAGGTGGTGAGCGACGATTCGCGCGCAGCCGCAGTGTTCCTGCGTTCCGACGACGATCACCACACGCTTGCATTCTTTCGCGGTAGTCGCAATGAATGGGATCATCACTGTTACGAAACGAACGAGTGGAATGACATCCGGGATTGGGGCGATCGTTTCGCTGCAGCTGAGATCCCCATTTTCTTTGGCCCGGGACGCCACGGCCCCGGCAACAATCTGTTCTTTATGGTCACCGACCCTGATGGCAACCGTCTAGAGTTCTCGGCAGAATTGCAACAAGTGTCGATCGATTCTACAGCTGGTGTGTGGCCTGCAAGTGAACGCACGCTGAATAGCTGGGGGCGAGCATGGATGCGTAGCTAAATCATACGCGATAATAGACTGCCAACGAATCTTGACACCTAGGATCATGAGTACTTCGGATCGGTCGCTTGCAGTACTGAAACTGTTTTCAATCGATAAGCCGGTATGGACAGCGGAGGAGATCTCCACCGCACTTTCGGTTTCGTTGGCTACTTCCTATCGTTATCTCGCCTCGCTGGACGAGGCGGGACTCGTTGCAGCTGCCACCGTAGGGCACTACGGGCTCGGACCGGCAATCGTTCAGCTCGATCGCCAAATTCAATTGACGGATCCGTTGTTGAAGGCGGCTCGACCTGTCATGGCTGACCTATCGAAATTTGCCCCAGACGGATCTGCGATTTTGCTTTGCCGGCCCGCCGCAGATTGTGTCCTGTGCATTCATCAAGTCCTAACCACCGGACCGCAAGAACCTGTTAGTTACGAGCGCGGGAGGCCGATGCCTTTATTCTTCGGTGCCACGTCGAAGGTTATTCTCGCCAATCAACCGGCAAGAGGCATGAAGGCGATTTATGCCCAGCACGTGCGCGCAATTGAACAGGCGGGTCTGGGAACGTCCTTCGCAGAATTTCGCGATACGCTCGCGGCGTGGCGTAAGTCCGCGTGCATGGTTACACACTCTGACGTTGACCCTGGCAGAACCGGTATCGCAGCCCCCATCCTGAACGAAGCCCGGACCGCAATCGGCAGTCTGAGTTATGTCGTTCCGCACACGACAGAGGAACGTGTGGTTGGTCGACTAGCGACCCTTGTAAGTGCAGGTGCCAGAGAGATCGAGGGAGTGCTTGTGAACAATGGAGTCCCTGTCTGAATTGGAAGTGCCGCTTAAATCACAGATGTCGCCTTGTATTGAGATTTAGCGGTCCGTTGAACGTAAGAGCTTACAAAGCACTTGCCTGCGCATCTTCCACCATCTTTGAAATCACGCTCGATCCACTCAAGACGTCAATTGCCGCGTATGCCGGCCCCACTAACCAATCCGCGTTCGCGCGCCCACACGATCGCCTCGCCGCGGCTGTGCACGTCGAGCTTCGCGTAGATCGTCGCGACGTGATTGCGCACCGTGTTCGGCGCGAGCCCGAGGCGGCCGGCGATCTCCTTGTCGGCAAGACCGTGGCACAGCAGGTCGAACACGTCGCGCTCGCGTGCGGTCAGGTCCGACAGCTGGGCGCCCGCATCCGGCGCATTCGCACGCCGCACGTTCGCGAGCTTCTCGATCAGCGTGCGGCTGAACCACGATGCATCCTGCATCGCCGTTTCGATCGCATAGACGAGCTCCATCTCCGTGCGCTTGCGGTCGCTGATGTCGAGCAGTGCGACGAGCAGGCAGTCGCGCCCGTGAATCGCGACGGGATCGGCCGACACGACGCAATCGCGCACGTCGCCTTCACGCGTGCGGATCTGCACGTCGGCGTTGCGCACGCTGCCGTCGCGCGCGAGCTGGCTCTCGATGTGCTGCCATGCGGCGCGCTCGGCCCATAGCCCGATCTCGTCCGCGGATTTGCCGAGCAGGTCGTCCTGCGCGTGGCCCGTCATCGCGGCGAACGCGCCGTTCACGTCGAGCAATTCGAAGCGGTCGGCCGTGACGATCGCGGTGGCGACCGGCGCCATCCGGAACGCCGTCGCGAAGCGTTCCTCGCTCTGCCGCAGCGCGCGCTCGGCCTGTTTGCGCGCCTCTAGATCCATGAGCGTGAACAGCACGCACGCCTCGTCGTTCATGTCGATCGGCTGCCCGGCAACCACCACGGCCTTCGTGCTGCCGTCCGCGCGCTTCAGCACGGCCTCCATCTGCGGGATCGTCGCGCCTTCGCCGAGCCGCTCGATCGCGAGTTCGCGCCGCTCGGCCTGGTCGAGCACGTCGATCTCGTACACCGAGCGGCCGAGCACGTCGTCGCGCGCGTGGCCGGTCAGGTCCAGAAAGCCCTGGTTGACCTTCACGTAGCGCAGGTCGCCGAGCCGGCAGATCACGGCCGGCGCAGGGTTCGCGTTGAAGGTGCGCTCGAAGCGTTCCTCGGCGCTCGCCCATTCGGTCGCGTCGTGCAGCACGAGCGCGAGGCAATCGGGCTCGCCGGCCGCATTCGTCAGCACCAGGCTGCGGATGCGGTGGACCCAACTCACGGTTTCGTCGGCGACCGATTCAACTTCGACCGTCACGTCGCTGAACTCCTCGCCCGCGATCACGCGATCCATCGGATAGTGGCCATCGCGCACGGGGTGGTTGTTCCGGTAGCGCAGCCGGAAGTGCTCGCGGTAATCGGTGACGGTCGCGCCGAGCGCCTTCAGCTCGGTCACGCCGTGCATCGCGAGCGCGGCGTCGTTCGCCCAGACGATCCGCTGGTCAGGCTCGACCAGGATCACACCCGCGGTGAGCCCCGCGATGATCTGGTGCAGTTGGTGCCTATTGGTATATTCTTTCAGCGTTTGCTCATCTGTCAATTCGCTCACTGAAGTATTTTCCCTATCGCCGATTTAGTATCCGCCGTTCGTCTGTGCTGGGACGCCCGGTCACAGCCCGAAATTGATCACACGCCGCAGGCCCTGTCGCGAAGCATTGACCGACTATCCACATAGTACGAGCACATACCGCACCGATACCGTGCGGCTCCTCACCAAACGGAGTTGCGCCACGCGCGTACCGATCATAGCGATCGGGCCATGCACTGCTTTCACTAACGGGTTCCGTCGTGCATGCAAACGCTCTAATCGATACCGCGTATTTGCGCGATGCTCGTCCTCAAGCACATCGATTTCCCGCCACCGTATGGTTCGCTTTCAAGCAACGCAAGAAAACCAAGGTGCAGGACACCTCCACGAAAGCGCCGTTTAGTGACCGGCACAATGCCGGATTAACTCGTCAGGGAAACCTCGCCAGAACTTCGATTGGGTAGGTTGATTAGGGAGCAAGCCAAGCTCAACGCTATCGCGCGACGGCTCAACGAACGTCCACGCAAGACACTAAACTTCGATACGCCGGCTGAACGATTCGATCGAGCGTTTGCATCGACCGGTTGAAGCTACCGCCTCATCTGGACTCTCCCCACGAAAATGGGAATCGAGGCGAGGTTGATGGCTGACTTGGCAACGGCTGGTGGCACGAAGTTTGACATCAGCGTGAAAACGAGCGAGCGTATCGTCGCGGTGACAGGCACGCTGGAGACGAAGGCCGCTGTGCACGCGGCTGTCCTCGTGACGCGCACTCCCTGCGTGCTTCATGCGTCAATCGCGCAGCCCCACGACTTCCGGTCGAGTGTGGGACGCAGTCTTAACGACCGACGCCGCCACTTGCATCGCTTGCTTGTTGTGCACACCGGCCGCTAGTTCCGGCGCGTCGATGGCCGATGCTAACATTCGTCAACCTGAAGCGACTCCTCCCAAACTACGCATGAGCAAAACGACAGCCCCGGCTAAATCGCGCCCGACCCGTAGCGACGCTCAGCGGCAGGCCATACTCAATGCCGCATCGCTGCTGTTCATCGAAAAAGGCTTCGGCGGTACCAATATCAACGATATTGCAGACGCGGTCGGCATGACCCGCACGGCGCTGTACTACTACTTTCCTAGCAAGGAATCGATGCTTGAAGCGCTCACCCGCGACGTGACTGAGCGCGCGAGCGATCTCACGAAAGTTGTCGCTCAACGCCCAGAGCTTCCGCCACAGGAGGGACTTCGACAGCTCATCCTCGGCCACGCTGGCCTTATCCTCTCGCACCCATTGCAGTTTCGCGTCGTCGAACGCAGTGAGAGCAGCCTGCCGGATCCGCAGCGCGCCGCCGCTCAGACTGCCCGCCGAGCTGTGCGAAACAATTTCGTGAACGTCATCCGGCGTGGTATCGACCTTGGCACATTCCAAGCCGTCGACGCCGACATAGCGGCTTTCGCCATCATCGGGATGTGCAACTGGTCCGCGTGGTGGTTCGATACCCGCAGGCAAAAGTCTGCCGAAGCGGTTGCTGAACTCATCGCCTCGCTCGGGCTGCGCATGCTCTGCGTTGAGACCGACGACAGCGCCCGGCCTTCGAACGAACGCGCTGACATTCGCCGTGCACTGACGGAAATGCATGACGCGCTCTCCACACTCGAGAACACGCTGCTCGGCGGTAAGGACTAGACCAGCCGCGAGTTTCTCATCTGCGTTTCAGTTAGTGTTTACATCTACGTCAAATATTTGACGCGGTCGTCAACACTCCCTAGCATTGGCGCATGGTCAATGTCAGGAGCGCGCACGCGCGATTCGTCCGATGAACGATTTGCCTTCATCCAGCAAGCCGATCGCCCAGGCCATCGCAGGCTTTCTAAACGCTGACTGGAATCCGCGTGACGTTCCGCCGAGCACGGTCACGACGAACGTCGTGCTGCGCACCGCCGACCAAGCAGCCACCGGCGGCTCACTGTACCGTCCGCCGATCGCGACGGACACGGTGGTGTGCGTGATGCATCCGCGCGAGTTCATGGCCTGCCATTACCTGATTCCGGATATCGTGGGCGCCGGCTACGCTGCGTGGTCGCAGTCACCGCGCGCTGTTGGCAACGACCTGCGGCTGGAACACGAGTTCGCGCTGCACGACGTGGCCGCCGGGCTGCAATACCTGCGCGCGGCAGGGTTCCGGCGCATCGTGCTGCTCGGCAATTCGGGCGGCGCCGGACTTTATGCCCTTTATGTGCAGCAGTCCGAGCTGCCGGGCGCGCAGCGCATTGCATGCACGCCTGGCGGACGAATAACACAGCTCGCCGAACTCGACATGCCCACCGTCGACGGTTTCGCGCTAGTCGGTCCGCACCCCGGGCAGGGTGCGCTGTTACTCAACTGCATTGATCCGAGCGTCTCGAACGAGAACGATCCGCTCTCCGTCGATCCGTCGCTCGATCCCCTGTCACCGGCGAATGGGTACTTGGGCAAAGGCAACACCCGCTATAGCGCTGAATTTGTCGACCGATATCGCGCGGCACAGCGTGCACGCGTAGCGCGCCTCGACGCGTACGCGCGATCGTTGATCGCACGTCGTCAGGACGCTCGTCGGCGCGTAAAGGAAAACGGCGCGAGCGGCATTTCGGTCAAACCAGACGACCGGCGCGTCGCCGCGCACACGCCGATCTTCAACATCTGGCGCACCGACGCCGACCTACGCTGCTTCGATCTCGGCCTCGATGCGTCGGATCGCAAGTTCGGCTCTCTGTGGGGCGCCGATCCGTACGTGTCCAACTACGGCGCGGTCGGTTTTGCACGGCAGTGCACACCGGAGAGCTGGCTTTCGACTTGGTCGGCGCTGTCGTCCAACGCGTCACTGGCCAGCACTGCGCGCTCGATCGTCCAGCCTGTGCTCATCATCGAATACACCGGCGACCAAGCGTGCTTTCCGAGCGACGTGAAGACCATCGTCGATGCGATCGCGTCACCATCCAAACGCCACCACCGCGTACGCGGCGATCACCACGGCCGCGCGTTGAGCGCACACGAAGCGCCCGGGCGGCTCGAGGCGGGACGTCTGCTCGCTCTATGGCTGAGCGAGCACTTTTCGCCCTGACCGGACAGCCAGCTGTTCCCGGCCCGTCTTCGTCATCACGACTTTCAATGGACGACACAAGTCATGCATGCTCACCCTCTTCCCCCGCTAAAGCTACACGGTGTCGACCACACCGCACGGCCCACCTGGCGACTGCGTGAAACCGTCGAGTTCTACCGCGACAAGCTCGGGCTGCCGCTCGTGCACGTGATTTCCGCACGCGGCTGGGGACCTGCGACGCACCCGGACTTCCTGCATTTCTTTTTCGACAGCGGCAACGGCAGCACCATCGCGTTCTTCTACTACCTCGGCAGCGAAGAGCCAGCCGAGATCCCGGCACGCACGACCGCTCGCCCGCTTCCAGACGATCATGTCGCCGACGCCACACATACCGCGTGGCTTGTCGACGGCCCGGACGAGCTACGCGCGTGGAAGCGACATCTCGATGCTCAAGGGCTCGACGTATCGATGGAAACCCGGCACGAAGTGATCGAATCCGTCTACGTACGCGATCCCAACGGCTACTTCGTGGAGTTCACGCATAAGCTGCGCTCGCTGACAACTGTTGATGCCACCGATGCACAGCTCACACTCGAGGCGGCGATGACGCTGGAGGACGCCGCACGCGCGGCTGGTCGCCCGATGGATACCATCGACGCGATATGGAACCGCAAGGCGGAGCTGGTCGCTGAACGCGGCAATGCCTCCGCCGCGCCGGTGCGCATCTCCGTGCCCCGCGTGGCGGAATTCGCGCCGTTGGTGCGCACAGCATTGCAGCATCCCAATTGCCGCGTGCACGAAGGTGAAGAATACGATTCTATCGAAGCCGACGGGCCGATCGAGTTCGAGCGCCGCGCGCTCGGCTTCAAGCCCGCGCTTTGGTACAGCATGCTCACTGGCGGCTTGCACGGGCGCATTGAGCAGTACGACCACGACATCGTACGCATCGCACCGTTACAGTCCTGAGCCGCGGCGAGAGGAGACATAATGGAGATACGAATCGAACAACCGATTAGCGGTGTCGTTTATCCCTGCCGAATCCGTGCTGAGGCAGCACTCGCCAGCGGCGCGTGGATCGCCAGTACCGTCGGCGACGCACTGCGCGCCACCGCACTGCGTTATCCGGATCGACTCGCGTTTGTCGGTCATGACCGAAAGATCAGCTTCGCCGAACTCGACGAGGCCACCGAACGCCTCGGTGCCGCATTGCTCGCGCGGGGCCTCGCCCCAAGCGACCGTGCGATCTTTCAACTCGGTACTACGGTAGAAACCGCAATCGCTCTGCTCGCCTGCTTCAAGGCCGGCATCGTGCCGGTGTGTTCGCTACCGCAGCATCGCGAGATCGAAATCGGTCAGCTGTCGCACCTATCCCGTGCACGCGGCTACTTCATTCAGGCGGATTTCAGCCCCCGCTTCGACCTGCCGGTCTTCGCCGAATCGATGTCGGCGCGTCATCCGTGGATTGAGCATCGGGTGATCGTGCGCGGCGAACATGCTGGCGCAGTCGCTATGCAGACGCTGATCGATGGCATACCGCTCGGGCAAGCGCGCGAACGCCTAGCGCGTGTGCGGATCGGCTTGTCGGACGTACTCAGCTTCCAGCTCTCCGGCGGCACGACGGGCATCCCCAAGATCATTCCGCGGTTCCATGCCGAGTATCTCGGCCACTCGGCGGGTTGGATGCGACGTTATCGCGTTGACGCTAACAGCCGGTTGATCTGGTCACTGCCACTGGTGCACAACGCTGGCCAGCTTTACGCCCTGATTCCAGCGGTGCTCATCGGACTGCCGGTCGTTCTGATGCCACAGGTCGACATTCCGATGATGCTCGACCTAATCAGCAGGCACCGTATTACGCATGCGCTGTCGATCGGCCCGATCGCACCGCAACTGATGGCTTAGGCAGATATCGCACGGCATGATCTGTCGTCGCTCGAGTTGTTCGCAACGATGAGCCGCGCCGATACGTTGGAAACACACTTGGGCGTGCCGTGCTCGAACCTGTACGGTACCACGGAAGGTCTACTGCTCGGCTCGCCGGCCGATGCTCCAGACCGGGTACGACATCAGACGCAAGGGCGCTCCGGGTGCGACGATGACGAGATCCGTTTGCTGGAACCAGGCTCAGAACAGCCCGTCCCACGCGGCCGGATCGGCGAACTATGCTTCCGCGGGCCGTCGACGCTTACGGGGTACTTCGCGAACGCGGAGGCCAACGAGCAAGCCTTTACGTCCGACGGTTTCTACCGCACCGGGGACATGGCAACCGCGCATGAAGTGGACGGCGCGCTTTACTACACGTTCGAAGGGCGCTTGCGGGACAACATCAACCGCGGCGGCGAAAAGATCGGCTGCGAGGAAGTCGAAAGCCACGTCAGTCAGCATCCGTCGGTCGCCGACGCCAAGCTGGTGCCCATGCCCGACCCGTTCTATGGCGAAAAAGGCTGCGTCTTCATCATCCCTCGCCCGGGCATGCAAGCGCCCGACGTGCAGGCGCTCGGGCGGTTCCTCGTTAAGCGGGGCCTGGCCCGGTACAAGTGCCCCGAGCGAGTCGAGGTAATCGACGCATTTCCCGTCACGCGCGTGGGGAAGGTCGATAAGCCTGCGATGAAACGGATCATCGTCGATCTCATCGCGCAGGAAGCTGGACAATGAACGCGCCCGCACCAATCGAACACCTGATCGGCGAACGGCCGCCCACGGTGCGCCGTCGAATGAAATGGAACGGATGCGAGCCCGCCTGCGTGGTCGACGCCGCCACCTTCGCCGATTTCGTAATCTGCGCAGGCGAACTGCTCTCCGGAGCGTTGCTCGGCGGTACGCCACAGTGTGCACAACGCGCACTCGGCTTCGGCACGCCAAGCCGTGCGCTGTCGTTCGATTGCATCGGCGCGCTGCGACCCGACGACGAATTCGACATGACCACGCGAGTGGCGGACGTGCGCAATCGTTCGTACATGCTGGACATCGCGTCCCGCACGCCGCAAGGCCCGACCGCGGTCAACGCACGCCTTCACCGCACGCCGCACAACCGTATGCGCCGCGCACGACGAGCGCAGCTCGATCGTTATCCCGCCCGCTTTCCGCCAGGCGTTGCTAGACCACCAGCGAGATTGTACCGGCGCCACTTCGAATGAATTCGTCAAGGACAACGCATCATGAAAATCGACATTGTCGGCGCCGGCCCGGCCGGCATGTACTTCGCATTACTAACCAAAAAATACAATCCATCTAATCGCGTCACGATTTATGAACAGAATCCGGAGGGTGCGACCTACGGCTGGGGCGTAGTGTTCTCCGATATCGGGTTGTCGTTCCTGAAGGAAGCCGATATGACGTTCTTCGACGAATTCATCGCGCATCACGAACGTTGCGACTACATGGAAATCGTTCACCGTGGCACTCATGTTCAGGTCCACGGTAATCATTTTTCGCGCACGTCGCGCATCGACATGCTGCGAGTCCTGCAGCGTGCTTGCGAGCGCGAAGGTATCAGGATCGAATACGGCCGGCGCATCGAGGATGTGCACGCGCTCGCGGCCGACTGCGACATGCTGGTGGCTGCCGACGGCGGCAACAGCTCGATACGCACTCAACTGGCCGATCACTTTCGCCCGCAGTTCGTTCAGCGCCGCAACAAATTCGCGTGGTACGGAACGCACCAGCTCTTCCATCCCGTTTCGCTGATCTTTCGCGAAACGCTGCTCGGCGTGTTCATTGCGCATTGCTATCAGTACAGCTCCGACCTGTCGACCTTCTTGATCGAAACGGACCCCGATACGTGGCGCCGTGCCGGGCTCGACCACGCCAGCGAGGACGAAAGCCGTCGGTTCTGCACCGACGTGTTCCGCTCCGAGTTGGGCAGCAATGTACTGCTGACCAACCGCTCGCTCTGGTTCGAAGCCAACATCGTCAACACCGCAAACTGGCATCACGACAACATTGTCTTGCTCGGCGACGCATTGCGCACTGTGCACTTCTCGCTCGGCTCCGGTACCCGCATGGCGATGCAGGACGCGATCGCGCTCTACCGTGCAATAGCGGCGACGCCATGCGACCTACCGGCCGCGTTCGCTGCCTTCGAGGCAGCGCGCCGGCCCGCGTCGTTCAGCTTTCTAGGCGCGGCGGCAAAGAGCCTCGACTGGTACGAGAGCGTCGCCAGCAAGTTGCATCTCGACCCGGTCAGCTTCGCCTATGACTACATGTGCCGAACCGAAAAGGTGACCCGCGACGACCTTCGGCGACGCGACCCGTTGTTTGTCGACGCCTACGACACGCTTCAGGCACGCGCGCAATAAAGGAAAATACTATGACCAAGACAACCACAATCAATGTTGCCGACGTTATCGGGAGCAGTCGTCTCGGGGCTCTGCAGTATTTCGTACTAAGCCTCTGCACACTATGCCTAATTATTGATGGTTTCGACGTGCAGGCAATCGGCTATGTCGCGCCCGCCATCATCAAACAATGGGGCATCGCCCGTGCCGACCTCGGACACGTGTTCGGAGCGGGCCTTGTCGGCATGACGATCGGTGCGCTGTTACTCGGCCCCGTGGCGGACCGCATCGGCCGACGGCCGGTGCTAATCGGCGCCATGACATTCCTTGCGACGAGCGTGTATGCGACGGCCCAAGCTGGCTCAGTGCCGCAGCTGCTACTGCTTCGGTTCGCTGCCGGATTGAGCATGGGCGCAATTATCCCGAACGCGGTCGCCCTTGCTGGGGAGTTCAGCCCGACGCGCATTCGCGTTACGACGATGATGATCATTTCCTCTGGCTTCATCGTCGGCGGCGCGATCGGTGGCGCCGTAGCCGCGCCGCTGATTCCGGCATTCGGCTGGCGATCCGTGTTTATCGTCGGCGCAGCTGCACCATTGCTGGTGGCCATCGCGATGATTGTGGGTATGCCTGAATCGCCTCAGTTCATGGCAATGCAACACCGCAGCCGTCACCGCGTTCGAGCACTTCTGCGACGCATTGATCCCGCGCTCGCAATTGGTCCGCACGTCGAAATTTTCGTTCCTGAGAAGAAAGCCGCCGGCATGCCTTTCTTGCACTTATTCCATCATGCGCTCGGAACTGGCACCGCGCTGCTTTGGGTCCTTAACTTTATGAACTTGCTGGCCGTTTACTTTCTCGCAAACTGGCTACCGATGATCATGAACGGTGCGGGACACACCACCTCTCAGGCCGTGTTCGCCGGCATGGTCTTCTGGGTCGGGGGCATCGCGGGTAACCTTCTTCTCGGCTGGCTGGTGGACCGGTACGGCTTCGGGCCCACGCTAGCGCTGACCTTCGTCGGCTCGGCGCTGGCGGTCGCCGCGATCGGTCAGGTGGCCGGCTCCCTGACGAGCGCTTTCATCGCCATTGCGATCGCTGGCTTCGGTGTACTCGGCGGCCAAACCGCGCTGAATGCGCTAGCCGCGGTGTTTTACCCGACCGCGTTGCGGTCCACTGGCATGAGCTGGGCGCTCGGCGTAGGCCGCCTCGGCTCGATCCTCGGCCCCGTAGTTGGCGGCGAACTTGTGCGATTGAACTGGCCGTCCTCCAGCCTACTCATGGCGGCGGCCGCGCCGTGCGTCGCGGCTCTACTCGCAACTCTCGCCTTCTGGCGAGCCGGCGACCTGCCGGGTCGGGCAAAAACGCTTGAACCAACGCCACGCGACGTCGCCTCCCGCAGCTGACCCTCCACACCGCACGAAAAGGACCATACCTTGACCAGACATTTCCGCAACAGACAGATCGTGCCCAGTTCCAGCACGACGATGGATACCGAGATTCCGGCGATGCTTCGCGCTCGCGAGTCTGTCCGTTCGGCTGAGCGCTTCACCTTCCATTCGCGCCGCATGCGTATGTACAAGGTCGCAAAGGAGGAACTGGCCGCGATGGAGAGGGGAGCCCTGCGCTGTGCCGCCGAACTCACCGACGCGCGCGTGGACGTGATGAGCACGGCGTGCCTCGTCACAATCGTGTCCATGGGCCTCGGCTATCACCGCATGACCGAACGTCGATTGACAGAGGTCGCGCGAGCCAATCATTACCTGGTCCCGGTAATGACGTCTGCCGGCGCTCTTGGACGAACTGAATACGCTGGGTGCACGCCGCATCGCGCTGATGGCGCCGTATGTGAAGCGGCTGACCAACCTCGTCGTCCAGTACATCGAGCTCGAGGGCATCGAGGTCGTCGATGCGATCTGATTCGAGACTCCCGGCAACCTCGAAGTCGGTAGGCGGAATCCGTTGCAATTGCTGAACGACGTAAAGCGTTTGAATACAGCGGGGGCTGACGTGATCGTCGCGTCCGCCTGCGTAAAAATGCAGTCGCTGCCGGCTGTCCGACGCATCGATGATGCGACCGGGATTCGGACGGTCTCCACCGCGATGTGTACGTCCGCCGGATGCCCGACAATCTGGTTCCGGCACCCAAGATCCCTGACGCGGGCGCTCTGCTACAGGCACGCTGATTCGTCGCACGCAAGCTTGCATTCTGGCCGGTATGAAGCCACATTTTTCGGGTGAGCGGCGACCGATCCGACCAGCTCGTCCGGGCCAAATCCAGTCCTACAAATTGATTGGCGCACACAAGTGTTTTCGAATAGAGCACCGATCGCGCATGCGAAGTAAACATATTCTAAACAAGGCGTTGCAACGCCAGAATGGAGATAAAACCGTCATGAAAATCAAATGGAGCGCCGCCGTGTTCGCGACGGCGTCAGGGCTCGCATACGGGCAAAGCAGCGTCACGCTCTACGGAATTGTCGATACGGGCATATCCTATTACAACCACGCGACTCCACATGATGGATCGTGGGTTGGCTTGCCCATTCTGACCGGTGAATTACCCTCCCGCTTCGGGTTTAGGAGTACTGAAGATATTGGTGGTGGCTACCGCGTGTTCTTCGTGCTCGAATCGGGGTTCCAGCCAGGCACCGGCGCACTGAATTACGGCGGCCGCCTATTCGGCCGGCAGGCCAACGTTGGGATCGACAGCGATTACGGTGCATTGACGCTTGGCCGGCAGATGAACATGACAACCTACGCGTTGGCGAAGGCCGACGTAATCGGGCCGTCTATTCATTCGTTGTACGTGCTCGACGGGTACCTGCCGAATGCACGCAGCGACAATGCTATCGGCTACTTCGGCCGCTTCCGCGGCATCACCGTCGGAGCCACATACAGCTTCGGTCGAGACGCAGCCGGCCCCGCGGGACCGAGTGCGACAAATTGCGCCGGACAGGTAGCAGGGGACATCTTGGCGTGCCGGCAATACACCGCACTCGTCGCCTACGATACTGCTACTTTCGGCGTGGCGGCGTCCTTCGACGTGATGCGAGGCGGCACCGGAGCATCCGCCCCATTGAATCGAAGCACATCCACTGCAACGCGGAATATCATCGACGGTTACCTGGTCGCGGGCACGGCCAAGCTCGGTATCGGCTGGATACGAAATAACATATCGGCCGCCTCCCACCTGCAATCGGACATCTTTTTCGCCGGTGCAACATATTCGGTCACGCCGGCTTTTTCCGTCGACGCCCAGGGCGTCCGCTACCTGCAGCGCAGCCGCGATGCTGGAAGCCACGACGCAAACTCAACACTGCTCGTTACGCGCGCGAACTACGCGTTGTCGAAGCGCACGATCGCCTATACGTCGGTCGCGTACATGTTCAACAGCAAGCTGGCGGCCAACCCAGTTGCCGCAGGCGGAACGGTGGGGACAGGTATGAACCAACTCGGCGCCATGATTGGCGTCCAGCAGAAGTTCTGACGTAGCGGCGTCGCTTTGTTGCTGTCATACGTGGCCGGGAAGACGGAAGCCGATTGTCTATGAGAGCCCCTCGCTTCTTCCCCACCTCTCCGGGGCACCCGGGGTTTGCGCGCGGCGCGAACCACGTTTTGGCAAGAATGTATTGGCGCTGGCCAGCGGATGGTAGCGACATAGTCCGCACGCGCCTACCTTGACGTCTGATGTGAGCAACCGCAGTTCATGTGAGGAGCCTCGAGCGCGGAACCCGCGAACAGACAGTATCCAGGAAAAGATCTCAATGACCGAGAATGCTCCATCAAACGCGAATGCAAGCGCAGGATTTCCTTACGAGTATGGTCATTTCATCGACGGCATGTGGACGCCAAGCGACGCCGGCAACAAATCGGGGCACCTATACAACCGGACGAACCATGCATACCCATATGCTGCCAATTCACTCCGCTGGGTCGCCAAATCGGAGTTACCCCCCGGTGTGGGTGGCCATGTGACGGTTCAGACTCCTGGCCGGACAAAGACGACGGCCCGGCGGTTTGGAGCAATCGTCATCGGGTGGTCGCGATTGGTCTGAGCATCAAATAAGTGAGTCGCCGGGCTTGGTTCGTGACGGCCAACTAGCAACGCGAATTGGCACTCTGGAACGGTGCGGAGTTCGATGCTTTTTCGATCGAGGCGTTATTTCTGCTTTAACTCATTGCGGTCCTTCACTAACCTCAAATCGAAGGGGATGTCATGAACAACACCCATGAAGGGCGGGTGGCTATCGTAACTGGCGCCGGCCGCGGAATCGGGCAAGAAGTCGCCACGCGTCTAGCAGCGCGCGGCGCGCAAGTGGTGTTGATCGATCTCGACGCCCCATCGGAAACGCGTGCGCTGATCGGCGGCGATCCGCTTATGCTAACCGGGGACGTCAGCGACGCAAAGGCATGGATCGGTTTCGCGCGGGCGGTTGACGAACGTTACGGACGCGCAGACATCGTCGTGAACAACGCCGGCATTTATCCGTTCGCTGCGTTCGACGATCTCGATTTCGATCTGTGGTCGCGCACGCTACGAGTGAACCTCGATTCGCATTTCCATTCAGCAAAGGCATTCGTCCCGCTGATGCGTGCGAACCGGTGGGGACGCTTCGTGAATTTCTCGTCGAATTCGATCGGCACGCCGCTCGCGGGACTCAGCCACTACATGGCGGCAAAAATGGGCGTTATCGGTTTCGTTCGTGGGCTCGCCAACGAAGTGGCCGGCGACAACATCACCGTGAACGCTATCCTGCCGGCACTCACTCGCACACCCGGCACGAGTGGCATTCCAGACGAGCTTGCACGGAGCGTATGGCAGCAGCAGGCTATCAAGCGCTTCGCGACGCCTGAAGATATCGTCGGGCCGATCCTGTTTCTCACCAGCGACGACGGCGCCTTCGTGACCGGCCAGGCACTGGCAGTCGACGGGGGAATGTACAAAATCTCGTGACCCCGACTGCTAGCCCGAGCTATCGCGCGCCCGCCTACGGGTCTGCGATGGCGTTTCGCCGTACCGCCGCCGGTATTGCAGGTTAAATGCACTCAGATGAGTGAACCCGTATTGCAGCGCAATCGTTGAGATAGTTGCCGCGGAACCGACGTTCGAGATCAGTTCGGTACGTATCTTTTCCAGTCGCAGATGGTTCAAGTGCTGCATCGGTGTCGTTTGGCGGAATGCGCTGAACGCTCGCGATAGCGACCGGATGCTGCAATCCGCCGCCGCGGCAATTTCCGTGAGCGTCAGCGCCTGTCCAAGCCGCGCCTCCATGAACTCGACAGCTCGACGCAACTGCTTGGGAGCAATCACGCCGCTCGATCGATGTAACTCAGCCGTGTAGTTGTGAGGTTGCGTGTCAAGCAACGTTACGATAAGCATTTCCTCGACGCTCGGCGCAAGATAATCTCTCAGTACGGCATCACTTTCGTTTAGCGTCGTCACGACGAAATCCAGCAGCATGAACCATCGCGTCAATGCATGGGAATCGCGCATCGCAATCTCGAACCGTAGCGGCGCGCGGCCCGGATGGCGCATCATGCGCCAGCACGCTGCGGACACGCGCCGATGATCAAGCTGGACCTTCAGGACCTCCGCCGTCGGTTCGTAATGGAACCGCGGCGAGTCCGACGCTAAGCTAAGGACGGTCGCCCCCGGCTCACCGCCGTAGTATTGCGCTTGCCCTGCAGTCATTCCCGCCCGCCCCCTTATGGTCGTCGTAATGAGCAGGCAAGCGCCGAGGTCGTCGGGCTCGATCTCGATGGTGCGCCCAAATGCCAGCGTGGATACAGCAAAGAGCCCGCACTCCACGCCGTGCAGCACGATCGGTGCAATCGCATCGGCCGCCTGAGCGCAGACGCGGTAATTGCAATACCGGTTGGCGATGGCGGAATGAGCTGCTTCGAGCTCATTGACGGACAACTCCAGGAAGCGCGCAGCGAGACGCGCCGAAGGTAGAGTCAGCATGCTGAATTTACGTGGACGCGACTGGAACTTGGGAACCGACACTCGCCATCGATGCAAGCCGCGCCACATCGGGATAGCTTCACACAATGCCGATCTCGCAAAACATTTATCCTTTAGCCGCGTCACTTATCGGCAACCCTTGCAGCCCGACTTTGAGTTGAGTATAGTTTTTTTGACACGTTCGTCAAATAATTGAAAATCCGCCTTCTCGCATGGTGCAATGCCAGGCGTCGGGCTTACAACAGATATCCTTATAGCTGCAACGATTCCGATTCCCATCAAGAATTTCGCCGGAACACCTTGAAATTCCAGCTCGGAAGTTATGCTTCTTCGGTGCGCTCACCCAATACGTCACGCATCGCTTCCAGAATCGCGTCCCGTTGCGGATGGATCCGCTCGACGGGGCCGGCCACGCCCATGGCCAGCGGCAGGCCGTTCCAGCCGTCCGCGATCACCATCGAGATCATCGCGGCACCCTGCGTGACCGTATGCGCCGAATAGGAATAGCCGCACCGGCGCGTCTGTTCGACCTTGTCGAGCACGACATCCTCGTCGATCGTCCGGCCCGACTTGCCGAGCCGGCGGATGCTGCGCGACACGAGCCGGCGGATCGCGCTGTCCGGCTGGAGACTCAGCAGGGCCCAGCCAAGGCCTGACATGCAGATCTCGCGACGCGTGCCGATCGGCGCGTAGAACTGGATCGGAATCGCATGCGCGCCCTCGACCGCATCGATGTACTGCACGTACAGGTCGCTCTGCACCGCGATCACGACGGCCTCGCGCGTGCGGACCGCCAGCCGCTTCGCGACGGCATGCCAGTGCCGCCGGCTGCCTGCCGTCGAATCGACGAGCGCTTCGCCGAGATTGACGAGCCGCGCAGTGGGTGCATACGTATGCGTTGCGTCGTCGTACGCGAGATAGCCGAGCGCCTTCATGCTGGTCAGCAACGCCGCCGCGCTCGAGCCTGGATAGCCGCAGCGCGTGGATATCTCACGCACGCTCAGCGGTCGCTGCAATGTGCTGAACAGCTCCAGCACTTCAAACACGCGTGCCGCGCTCTTGACCACGTTTCCGCTCATCCAGCCGTCTCCTCACGCCACCGGGCGAGCCTTCCACATATGTGGAACGGAATTTCCCGCCGCCAACCGTCGTGACGATACTAGGCTTCGGCCCGCGGCGTGAAGTCCCGCGGTACAGAACACTCGGAGACACCATGACAGCCTTTCTGATCCGTGAACGGCAGGGACCGATCCTGACCGTCACGATGAATCGTCCGGAAACCCGCAACGCCATTTCGGACAACGATGCGATCGATGCGCTGACCGAATGCTGCGACGACGCGAATCGCGACGAGTCGATCCGCGTGCTGGTGCTGACTGGTGCCGGCACGACGTTCTCGTCGGGCGGTAACGTGAAGGCGATGCGTGCGTTCCTGGAATCGGACCCGCACGACCTCGCCGCGATCCGGACGAGCTATCGCCGCGGCATCCAGCGCATCGCGCACGCGTTCCAGCACCTCGAAGTGCCGGCCATCGCGGCGATCAACGGCCCGGCCATCGGCGCCGGCACCGATCTCGCGTGCATGTGCGACATCCGCATCGCCGCCGATCGCGCCCGCTTCGCCGAAAGCTTCATCGCCCTCGGCCTCGTGCCCGGCGACGGCGGCGCGTGGTTCCTGCCGCGGGTCGTCGGCGCCGCCGTCGCCGCGGAAATGTCGTTCACGGGCGATGCGCTGGACGCACCGGCGGCGCTGCGTTGCGGGCTCGTCTCGCGCGTCGTTCCCGATGGCGACCTCCTTGCGCACGCGCTTGAACTGGCCGGCCGCATCGCCCGGCATTCGGGCACCGCGTTGCGCCTGACCAAGCGGCTGCTGCGCGAAGGCCGCCACGCGAGCCTCGACACGCTGCTCGACTTGTCGGCGTCATACCAGGCGTTCGCGCACGCCACCCCCGAACACCGCGCGGCAGTGAACGCACTGTTCGCCGCGCGCGGTTGAATCCGCGACGCATCGCCTGCCGGCATGCCGGCATGCCGGCAGGCCGAATCCCACATCGAAGGAAACATCGTCATGACAAGCAGTCACGAAGGCGCACTCGCAGGCGTGCGCGTGGTCGACCTGAGCCGCGTCTACGCGGGGCCGTTCTGCGCGCAAACGCTCGCCGACCACGGCGCGGACGTCATCAAGATCGAACCGCCGCAGGGCGACGAAACGCGCGACTGGGGGCCCGCAATGCCGAACGGCATCTCCAGCTACTACTGGGGGCTCAACCGCAACAAGCGCAATCTCGCGCTCGACCTGTCGCATCCGGACGGGCGCGACGTGCTGTTCCGCCTGCTCGACACGGCCGACGTGCTGATCGACAACTTCAAGCAGGGCACGCTCGAACGCTGGGGCATCGGCTACGACGACTGCCTGCGCGCGCGCTTCCCGCGCCTCGTCCACTGCTCGATCTCCGGATACGGCACCGACGGCCCGCTGGCGCGGTTTCCGGGCTACGACGCCGTCGCACAGGGCCTCGCCGGCTTCATGTCGATCAACGGCGAACCGGGCGGCATGCCGTTGAAGGTGCCGTTCCCGGTCGTCGATTACGCGGCGGGCCTGAGTGCCGTGTCGAGCGTCCTGCTCGCGCTGGTCGAACGGACCCGCTCCGGCCTCGGGCAGCACGTCGACATCGACCTGTTCAGCACCGCGCTGTCGATGCTGCATCCGGTCAGCACGACCTGGATGGCAACCGGCGACGTGCCCGTGGCGACCGGCAACGTGTATGGCGCAATCGCGCCGTACGGCATCTATCCGTGCAAGGACAAGCCGATCTCGACCGGCGCCGGCAACAACCGCACGTTCGCGCGGCTCGTCGAAGTGCTCGGCGTGCCCGAGCTGGCGCGCGACCCGCGGTTCGCGACCAACGCGAAGCGCGTCGCCAATCGCGATGCGCTCGATACGCTGCTCGGCCAGCTGACCGCGGAACGGCATGCCGACGACATCGTCGAACGGCTGCTGAATGCCGGTGTCGCGGCAGGCCCGGTGAACACCGTCGCCGATGCGTTCGGCCACCCGCAAGCCGCCCGCAACGCGATGTTCGTCAAGACCGGCACGTACACCGGCGCGGGCGTCCCCGCCAAGCTCTCCCGCACGCCCGGATCGATACGCCGGCCGCCCCAGCCGTTCGCCGCCGACACCGACGCCGTGCTCGACGCACTCGGCATCGACGCGGCTCACCGGGACGCGCTCCGGCAAGCGGGCGTGCTCCACGACATGCGCGCGGACACCACCGGGAGCGCGTCATGACCTCGTCCGGCTCGTTCTCTTCGCTGACGGGCGACGCCGCCCCGTCGATCCTGCGCAACGACGACAACGGCATCGCATGGCTGACGATCCATCGTCCGCACGTCGCCAATGCGCTGTCCGCCGAAGCGATCCGGCGGCTGTGCGACGAACTCGTCACGCTCGACGACAACCCGTCGATCCGCGTGATCGTGATCCGCGGCGCGGGCGACCGTGCCTTCAGCGCGGGCGTCGATCTCGGCGACCCCGAGATGCGCGGGATGCAGCCGATGCGCGGGCTCGCACGCAACGTGCACGAACTGATCCTCGAGCTGCGCAAGCCGACCATCGCGGCAATCAACGGCTACGCGATCGGCGGCGGCTTCGAGATCGCGCTCGCGTGCGACCTGCGAATCGCCGCCGATCACGCGACCTTCGCGCTGCCCGAAGCACGCGTCGGCATGGGCGCGAACTTCGCGAGCGTGCTGCTGCCGCGCATGCTGCCGCGTGCGATCGCGATGGAGCTGCTGTTCACGGGCCGCCGCTTCGACGCGGACGAGGCGCAGCGCGCCGGGTTGCTGAACCGCGTCGTCCCCGGCGCCGCACTCGACGACACCGTGCGCGAACTGGCGCAGACGATCGCCGGGAACGCGCCGCTCACGATCCGCCGCATCAAGGAAACCGCGACCCGCAGCCAGGGGTTGCCGGTGGCCGCCGCGCTGCGGCTGGACGTCGGCCCCGACGTCTATGCGAGCGAGGACCGGATCGAGGGCGCCCGCGCGTTCCTCGAGAAGCGCAAACCGGTATTCAAGGGGCGCTGAACCCGACGCAGCACGGCAGCATCACGCGCGCAACCGCTCCCAGAACGCGGGCGCGCGACAAAAGACATGGAACGGAGACACCTTCATGCAACGGAAAGCATTCGTGGTCGGCGCGTGCGTGCTATGCGCCACATCGGCGCACGCGTCGTCGGTCACGCTGTACGGGATCGTCGACAGCTACGTCGAATTCGATCGCATCGGCAGCCTGTCGAGCGTGCGGCAAAGCGGCGGCGGATCGTCGACGAGCCGGTTCGGGCTGACGGGCGTCGAGGATCTCGGCGGCGGTACATCGACGAAGTTCGTGCTGGAGAGCGGCTTCTCGCCAGCCGACGGCTCGTTCCAGGGCGGCACGCTGTTCTACCGGCAGGCCTACGTCGCGCTGCAGAACACGCGCTACGGCGACCTCCGGCTCGGCCGGCAATACACGCCGTCGTTCTACGTCGTCTATGACGGCGATCCGTTCGGGCTCAACGAACGGCTGTCGCCGCTCGCGCTGCTCGCGACGTCGACGGACACGATCACCCCCAACACGACGCCGCCGATTCCGCGCTTCAACCAGGCGGTGTCGTACCTGAGCCCCGACTGGAACGGCCTGCGCGTGATGGCGACATACGGCTTCCCGACGCCGAATGCGCTGTCCACACAGGCCGGACGCAACTACGGCGCCGGGCTCCAGTACCGGATCGGCGGGCTCTACGTCGGCGCGGGCTTCCAGGGCGACACGTCGGCCGGCAACCTGTCGCCCGTCGTCTCGCCGTCGACCACCCGCCACTACGTGTTCGCGGCCAACTACGCGTTCGCGCACGTCAAGCTGTACGCCGCGTTTCTCTATGGCGTCAGCACCGCGCCGAACCTGCCTGCGTTCTCGACCGCGGGTGCCGGCGCGTCGATCGACGTGGGCGCGCTCGATCGCGTGCTCGTGTCGGTCGTGCGCCGCGACGTGAAAGGTTCCGCGAACGACGCCACCGCGCTCGGCATCGGGTACGACCATCCGCTGTCGAAGCGGACGTCGCTCTACGCACGCTATCTCTACATGAAGAACGGCGGCGACGCGCGCAACACCGTCGTCGTCGGCCTGCAGCCGCAACCGGGCGGCACCGAGCAGGTGTTCGCGCTCGGCATCGTTCACCGTTTCTGATGGAGTCCTCATGACCCCGACCCTTTCGACCGACCCGGACGCCGTCGACGATGGTGCGACACCGGCGCTCTACCGCCGGATCTCGCGCCGGCTGCTGCCGTTCCTCATCCTCTGCTACACGCTGTCGTTCATCGACCGGATCAACATCGGCTTCGCGCACGCGCAGATGGCGGCCGAACTGAACTTCTCCGACGCCGTGTACGGGCTCGGCGCGGGCATCTTCTTCATCGGCTACATGGCGTTCGAGATTCCGAGCAACGCGCTGCTTGTGCGGATCGGCGCACGCCGGACGATCGCGCGGATCATGGTGCTGTGGGGGCTCGGCTCGGCCGCGACGATGTTCGTCACCACACCCGCGCAGTTCTACGCGTGCCGCTTCCTGCTCGGCGTGTTCGAGGCGGGCTTCTTCCCCGGCATCCTGTTCCATCTCGGCGCGTGGTATCCGCCGAAGCAACGCGCGAAGGCGTTCGCGCTCTTCATGACCGCGCTGTACCTCGCGGGGATGATCGCCGGCCCCGTGTCGGGCGCGATCCTGTCGTACTTCGATGGCGCCGCCGGCCTGAGCGGCTGGCAATGGCTGTTCCTCGTGGAAGGGCTGCCGAGCAGCGTGCTCGGCTTCGTCGCGCTGCGCTTTCTCGACGACCGGCCGGACGACGCACGCTGGCTGTCGGAAGCCGACAAGGCCGCGCTGCGCGCCGCGCACACGCAGGCCGAAGCCGGCAAGCCGGAGGCAATCACAGCTCGACCGCTGCTTGCGCACCGCGATTTCTGGCTGCTGTGCGCGGCCAATTTCTCGATCGCGGCCGCCGGCTATGCGCTGGTGTTCTGGATGCCCGTGATCCTGCATCGCGGCGGCCTGCATGGCGCGATGCAGATCGGGCTGCTGTCCGCGCTGCCCTACCTGTGCGGGATCGTCGGCATGCTCGGGATGGGCTGGCGCACCGAACACCGGCGCGAATGGCGCGGGCACGGTGCGTTCGCGATGATCGCGTGCGCAGCGGCGCTCATCGGTCTCGCAAGCGTCACCGGCACGCCGCACCTGTTGATCGTGCTCTGCATCGCGGTCGCTACGCACGCAGCGACGCTACCGGCGTTCTGGGTGCTGCCGGGGCTCGCGCTGCCGAAGCGTTCGATGGCGGTCGCGATCGCGGCGATCACGATGTCCGGCGCGATCGGCGGGTTCGCGAGCCCGTTCCTGATGGGCGTGCTCAACACGGCCACCGGGTCGATGCGCGGCGGACTCTATTTCAACGCCGCGCTGCTCGCAGCCGGTGCCGTCGCGTTGCTTTTCACGCTGCGCGCCCGCGCATCGTCTCGTCCGAACGCGGGCTGACCGCGTCGGCATTTCCTTCCCTCCCCCTCATCGACTCTCATGAATTTCGAACTCGAACTCGACCACCGGATGATCCGGGACCTCGTCGCACGCTTCGTGAAGGACGAACTGATTCCGCTCGAAGCAGCCGTGATGGCGCGCGAAGCAGACGGCCAGCCCTTCGGGCTGCTCGACGACGAACGTACGCGCCTCGACGAGCGCTCGCGGCAGCTCGGCCTGTGGGGACTCGACGCGCCGCTCGATGCGGGCGGCGCCGACCTGCCGGCCGTCGCGATGGTCGGCGTGAACGAAGCGATCGGCACGACCGTGACCCCGTACATCCTGCCGCCCGACTCGCCGAACCTGCGGATGCTGTGCGACGTGGCCGACGATGCGCAGCGCGCACGCTATCTCGACCCGTACGCACGCGGCGTCACGCGGGCCGCGATGGCGATCTCCGAGCCGGGCGCCGGCTCGGATCCGGGCGCGCTGTCCACGACGGCCGTGCGCGACGGCGACATCTGGGTGCTGAACGGCCGCAAGATCTGGATCAGCCACGCGACCGAAGCCGACTGGACGATCGTGATGGCGCTCACCGATCGAAGCAAAGGCAAGCGCGGCGGCATGTCGGCGTTCATCGTCGACCGCGACGCGCCGGGCTTCATCATCGAACGCCGGATCCCGATGATCGGCGGGCTGTCCACGTATGAAATCGTGCTGGAGAACTGCCGCATTCCCGCCGCGCAACTGCTGGGCCGGGAAGGCGCCGGTTTCGCGCCGATGCAGGCACGGCTCGCGAACCGGCGGCTGGAGATGGCCGCCTGGTGCATCGGCCGCGCCGAGCGCGCGGTCGCGCTGCTGTGCGACCATGCGAAACAGCGCAAGACCTTCGGCGTGCTGCTCGCGGAACGCCAGGCGATCCAGTGGTGGGTCGCCGATGCGCTCACGCAAATCCATGCGTGCCGCCTCATGACCTACGAAGCGGCCGCGCGCGTGGATGCCGGGCAGGACGCGCGCACGCAGATCTCGATGGTCAAGGTATTCGCGACCGAAATGGCTTGGCGCGTCATCGATCATGCGATGCAGACGCTCGGCGCGATGGGCATGACGAAGGAAATGCCGCTGCAGCAGATGGCCAGCGAAGCGCGTTTGATGCGCATCTTCGAGGGCCCGACCGAGGTACACCGTTGGGTCGTTGCGCGCAGCGTGCTGTGAGCGCGCATCCCGCCTTTTCGATGGAGTGACGCGTTGGATACCCTGCATCTCGTCGATCGTGAAATCCGCCCGCTGCTCGTGGCCTGGCCGACCGTCACGCTCAGCGCCGACACCCTCGCGCAGTCGCGCGAACGCGTGCTGCCGCTACCACCGCCCGACCTCGCCGGCAGCACGCTCGAACGCCGCGCGGTGCCCGGCCCCGCCGGCGCGCCGGACGTCCCGGTCCTCGTCTACCGACCCGACGCCGGCGTGCGCCCGCTCCCGGCGATCGTCCACATGCACGGCGGCGGCTACGTGCGCGGCGCGGCAAAGGATCTCGAGGCGGTGCACCGGTCGGTCGTGACAGAGCTCGGCTGTGCGCTGATCTCGATCGACTACCGCCTCGCGCCGGAAACCGTATTTCCCGGTGCGATCGAGGACTGCTACGCGGCGCTCGCGTGGGTCTTCCGCCAGGCCGATGCACTCGGCATCGACGCGGCGCGGATCGGCGTGGCAGGCGAAAGCGCGGGCGGCGGGCTCGCCGCCGCGCTGGCGCTGCTGGCACGCGACCGCGGCGAATACCGGCTCGCGTTCCAGCACCTGGTCTATCCGATGCTCGACGATCGCACCTGCACGCGCGCGCCGCATCCGCATGCCGGTGAGTTCGTGTGGCACGCGGCCAACAACCGGTTCGGCTGGAGTGCGTTGCTCGGTCACGCGCCGGGCCTCGACGGCGTGTCGCCGTACGCGGCCGCCGCACGCGCCACGCAGCTGGAAGGCCTGCCGCCCGCGTTCCTGTCGGTCGGCTCGCTCGACCTGTTCCTCGACGAGAATCTCGACTACGCGCAGCGCCTGCTTCGCGCAGGCGTGCCGACCGAACTGCACGTGCTCCCCGGCGGCGTGCACGGCTTCGACATCGTGCCCGGCGCGCGCGTATCCGAAACGGCACGCCGCCTCAGCCACGACGCGCTGCGCCGCTTCCTACTCGAATGAACGACACAGCGAGGTCAGCCTTTCGACCCACCGTAGGATTTCGAACGAGTGCCGTGGTTACTTTCGCGTTCACTGAAAGGAGGGACTATTGTGGCGGTAGCGGTCGGGTAGCACGCTGCGCGCCAGCTCGCACGCCAAAAGACATACACGCAGCACACCCGAAACCGATGCGGTCGACGGGTGTGGATGAACCAAGAAACGCATCGACTCGGCCGGCGCAGCGAGCATCACTAGCCCGAGCGCGATCGGCAGCACGCCGTCGATGCCGGATATCCCATGCCAGCCGTAACGCGTAATCACGTGCGCGACGATGAACCCCGCCGCCGTGGAGCCGAACGTGAAGCAACAAGACATCGTCGTAACGACCGGTGCATCGCCTATGCATGGACCGTACGCAGACGTCATCGCGATTGTGTTTGACATCGCGGCGCCGAACCGTACCCCGGTGAAAAAACGCGGCACCGCTACAGCATGCATCTCCGCTGCTACCACGGGAAACGTACTCTACCAGCCGAACGACAGGACCGAACCGACCAGCAGGCGCTTGCGTCCGAGCCGGCCGTCTTAGCCTGGCCCAGCGGTCCATTCGATGTCAATCTGTCCGACTTAGGTACGACTCGACGCCCCAGTATGTGAACATACCCGGTCAGCCTGATCAAATCCCTTACTTATACAACAAATTCATTCTGGTGACGCCCGGACGGGGCGCCACCATGTTTCCCCACGGTGTTCTGATGAATCGGCGACACCAGCTTGGCTCAACCCAGTCGGAACAGCCGGCTCGCGTTGTCCCGCCCGATCTTCTGTCGATCGTTATCGCCAATCTCAGCAGCGTCGAACCATGCGCTCGCTTCTTCCATCGACTCGAAAGGATAGTCGGCCGAGAACAGCACGCGATCGCTGCCGATCTCATCGATCGCGTTCCGCATGGCGATCGTCCGAAAGTTGCCGCTCGTCGTGACGTAGAAATGCGCTCGGAACGTATCGATGAACGTGCGCTTCGCCTTCACACCCATCGGATTCTTCCCACCGGCTGACGCCCAGTGCGAAGTGCGCCAGATGTTATGCAGTGCAAGTTCGCCAAGATGCCCGAGAATGACGGTTAGGTTCGGAAACTCGTCGAACAGGCCGCTGCCGATTAGGCGGAGGGCATGAACGCCCGTTTCGCGCGAAAACTCCCATGCCGGTCCCATCAACCATGGATGACCTTCGATTGCCAGTTGCTGGCTCGGCAACGGATTGCGCGGGTGCAAGTAGAACGGTACGTCGAGACGTGCGACCTCCGCCCAAAACGGTCGAAATTGCGCCAGATCGTAGTAAGTCGCGTTGTCGACGTGGCCGACCTGCGAGAAGCCATTGACGAGAGCACCTTTGAAACCCAGTTCAGTCACCGCGCGCTCAAGCTCGCGTCCAGCAGCGTCCGGATCCTGCAGCGGAAGCGCTGCGAAAGCCCCAAAGCGATCGGGGCGACGCGCGATCTGTTCGGCCAGCAGGTCGTTCGCGCGGCGAGCGACGTCGATCGCACGATCAGTATCAGTGATTGCCTGGACGGCCGGCGCATTCAGCGACAGGATTGCATAGTCGATACCACACGCATCCATGCGCTCGATGCGTTCCCCTTCGACATCAAGCAGTTGGCGGCGTCTCGACGGCCAAATATCAGACGTAAAATAATGTTCAGAGTCGCCGATCGTTTCCAGCGTAGCAAAGTGCTCTTCGAGTGCAATCTTGTCTCGCATGGTGTCTCCCGAGATGTCCTGTACGCCGCGCCACCCTAGCGAAGCGTTTCCCGGCTAGGATATGAAGACTGCGGTCCCATGTGAAATTGCGGCGACGAATGACGCTATTCACCGGATTTATTACAACCTATCGACGCAATGGAACACGATTCTGACCGACACAACATCGATCTCAATCAGCTACGGGTGTTCGATGTGCTCTATCAGACGCGAAGCACAACTCGCGCGGCAGAGGTGCTGCATCTCACGCAGCCAGCGGTAAGCAACACTCTGAAGCGGCTGCGCGCGCTGTTCGACGACGCGTTGTTCGTTAAGACGGCCGACGGCATGCAACCCACTCCACGCGCGGATGCGATCGCGGTCCTCGTCGACGAGGGGCTTGCGTCGCTGCAATCCGCGTTGCAGGCGGGCCGCTCTTTCGAGCCGGCCACATCAACGCGCACGTTCCGTCTATATACAAGCGATCTCGGGCAAGCGATTTTCATACCGCCTCTCGTCGCACACCTGCATCAGTCAGCCCCCGGCCTGCGCATTGTTACAACCGATCTACCACTCGATGCCGCACAGCAAATGATGAAGCTCGGTGAAATCGACCTTGCGCTAGGAATGTTCAGCGGGCTACATGCCGATTTCCACCAGCAACGGCTGTTCCACGAAACTTACGTAGCTCTCGTGCGCGTCGACCATCCGACGATCGGTCCGACGCTCACCGCTGAGCAATTCTTCTCAGCCGACCATGTCATCTATGCACCCACTGCAGGCAGCCATGCGAATTTCGAAGCAGCGCTTGATGCACTATCTCCGGAATCTGGCACCACGCGCCATATCGCAATACAGCTTGCACACTCTTTCGGCCTGGAAAGCATTGTGTCCGCAAGTGATTTAGTCGCTTGTGTTCCGAGCCGTCTTGCGTACGTGCTCGGCCAGCTGCCAGACTTACGCGCTGTCCCACTTCCGTTCGATATCGAGCCGGTCGATATCTCTCAATTTTGGCACGAACGCTATCAGCGAGATGAAGGGCATCAATGGCTGCGCACGCTCGTTTACGAATTATTTCGCGACCATCGTCGTAGCGCGGTGCCATGAATTCACCGCAAATCGAAACTTGACCGGGTCGACATGCATTTCACTTCTGTAAGGAATTCTCGCTGCGCTGTTCTGGAGTATGGGTCCCAAGTCCGTCAAAACGGCGCCGCGCCGAACCCACGAAAGGAAACACCACCATCGCGGCCAGCTTACAGTCCCTTAGCTGATCGGAGTCAACATCTCGATGCGGTCGAGCAGTTGCGGCGCCTCGGTACGATCCAGCACGGCCGAAGCGCCGACGCGCCGCGTAGCTCCGCCCATGCACCGATGCCGGCCGGATTGGCCGACACGACCTGGCCTGTCGCAGGCCAGTCGAATAGGTGACGGACGCCAGCGACTGGTGTCTGATAGGGTTCGTCAACAATCCGCCGCATCGATGTCTAACCGTTGATTTAAGATGGGAATTTGGGCCTTGTATCTAGTGTAGGCACGGTTTGCTGGTGATCGAGAGGTGATCCTGCGGATAGCAAGGGACAGCAGCCGCAACTTCATCAGGCGGCAGTCGGCCATGACGCGTCACTGGCTCCCTCCGTGGCGCAACCAGTCAGACGTCACTTCTGTATCGGATGGCACCTTCACTTCTGCTACCGCAATGATCGATTAACGCCTTCACATCGCGCACGAATCCACTAATGCCGCCACTGTTGGGTTGCTGTCTGTACTCCGCCACGCAAGTGCCACTTCGTATGTCCCCGGCGTCCCGTATTTGGCAGGTCGCCTGAATTTCACGTCCGACGCTTCCTCAAACGCAAGCGGTTCCGGTACGAGCCAATTGCCCAGGTTCGCAGCCGCAAGTCCGATGATAGTGTCCATTTGCGTTGCACGCTGTACCATGCGCGGAACAAATCCGGCCTCAGCACACGCATCGAGGATGCGTCGCATACAAGCCGGGCCCTTCCGTCGGTGGAAACAAAATCCATGGCTCGCGCGCGAGCGCAGCAAGCGGCACAGAGCGCACAGGCGACGAGCCAGCGCATGCTTCGCAGACGTGACGGCGACCATGCGACTCTTCAACAGCTTGCGCTTCGCAATGCGCCGATCGACGTTGACATCACGGGGCAGCACGACAATGGCAACGTCGAGACGGTCGTTGTCGAGGGCAGCGAGCTACTGACTAGTGGTTGCCTCAGTCAGGTCAAGTGCGACATCGGGATGGGTCTGCCGAAATCGCGCTATCAAGGGAAGCAAGACGTGTCGCGTGGCGCTCGCTGCAAACCCGACTCTGAGAGAACCTACAAGCCTTTGGTGCGCGCACTGGGCCAGATCAACGGCGCGCTGCGATTGTTCCACTGTCCTGCGCGTCTCTTCGCGCAAAACTTTTCCGGCTGCGGATGAAGACGTCACGCGACTGCGGCGTTCCAGCAAGTACATACCCAACAGCAAGTCGATATGTCGGATCGACGCCGTCGGTGGCGGCCGAGCCATGTTGAGTTGCTCTGCAGCACGACGGAAATTCGTCGTCTCCGCGAGGACGAGAAACTGTTCGAGCTGCCGAAAAATGAGGGTTGCCGTACTACAAGATTATCAGAACAGCTGTTCAATCGTATGAGACGTATCGTATTTCCAGTTTTAATCTGCATCCAATGCAAACGAGTGGAGCCAGAAATTGACGGAGAAAGGCGTGCAGTTGTAACCGGGGGGGCGAGCGGCATCGGCTTGGGCATCGCGCGCGCATGCATCAACGCGGGCTATCGCGTGACAATTGTCGGTCGAAACGATCAGCGGTTACGAGAAGCCGTTGCGAAGCTGGGGTCTGCAGCCACCTGCCAACTCGCCGACGCAGGCCAGCGCACGGATGTCGAGTCCACACTCACGAACGTCGGGCGCGGGGATCTGCTGGTCAATGCCGCGGGGTTCGTACGTTCAGTGAGCCTTGGTACTGCACTCGACCAGGCCGAGCTAGATTGGAACGCGGTCATCGAAATCAACCTCAAAGGCAGCTTTTTTTGATGGTGCACTGCGTCGCTCCACTGTTGCCCCGTCCTAGGGGGCGAGTTATCAATATCAGTTTGAGTGGCGCACAAACTGGCGGCAGCAGATCGGCGGGCTGGCCTATGCCGCAGCGAAGGCAGGCTTTCACGGCCTTACCTTTGCGCTCGCGTGAGAACTAGCGCCACACGGCTGCACTGCTAACGCGATCGCGCCGAGCTTCATCGCCGGGACAGGATTCACCGGCGGGCGGTCCGAGGAGCGCGTTGCCTCCATCGTTGCAGAAACGCCTTTAGGTCGCCCCGGCACTCCGGACGGCGTGGCCACTGCGGTACTCTGGCTTGCCTCGGAGACCGCGAGCTTCGTGACCGGCACCGTTATTGCAGTTAATGCGGGATGGCGAATCGGCTGAGTGGTTCTGGCTAGCTACGGCTAGCGGTTCAAAGTACTTTAGCGCACACGCCCATTTCCCACTTTTTCCGGAACGAGTCAATGATGTTTAGGCACGACGGCGCGTCACACCCCGTCGTCACGCCGCTGTCATTCCGGTGCCCATAATCTCCGAATGTCCGATCGCTCGCGCTCGCAACTTTTTGCCCATGGCGCCTCCCTAGCCGCCTTACTCGTCTGGGCCAAGGGCGTCCGCTCGCGCGAGGCAGTCGAAAGCTATTCCCCGGACCAGACCGGCAAAGGACAATCGGCCCGCGGCGTGATTGGTCGCATTCGGCGTCGACTCGTCGATTTCACCATCCGCCGTCACCGCGGAGATCTGGCGAAACTGTTTTAGTGCCCGACAGGCGTACGGGCGTTCGCTAGACGTTTCCATGAGATTTCGTCGAACTTCAAAATGAAGTCGTCAAAGCACGACATAGACGTACACCACGGCTCAATATCGAAAGCCTCCTCCACCTTGGAGTACGAGTAACATAAGTACCTCTCAGAAAACTATCAGTTGACGTCGGAAACCGAGAACAGCGCAGGCGTAGTCGATTCGGATTAAGCGCTGCGATGCACTGCCCAATTCCGAACGTGATGCTCGAACGCGATGCTGATCGTCTCGTCCTATCGACCGTCTGGACCGTTCCGCCCGAAATCGGGCGGGGTCGCGGAACGCAATATCAGAAATTGAATTGATCGATATTGGACGCATCGAACGTCGTGGGCGGCCCGAGGATCACCTCTCCGCTCTTGCCGATCGTGCGCTTGCCGAGCTTGCCGGCCTCGAAACTCTCGCCTTCCTTGCCCGAGATCGCACCCGATGCGAGATTGGCGGCCGCATAGGCGGCGAGGTAGCCGAGTTGGCCCGGATCCCAGAGCTGGAACGCCTTGACCGTGCCGTTCTTCACGAAGGCGCGCATCTGGTTCGGCGTGCCGAGCCCCGTCACCGCCACCTTGCCCTTGCTCGACGACGTCGAGATATAGCGCGCGGCGGCGGCGATACCGACGGAGGTCGGCGACACGATCGCCTTCAGGTTCGGATAGGCCTGCAGCAGACCCTGGGTTTCGACAAACGATTTCTGGTCGTCGTCATTGCCGTATGCGATCTTGACGAGCTTCATCTTCGCGTATTCCGGCTTCTTCAGTTCCTCCTGCATCCACTTGATCCAGGTGTTCTGGTTGGTGGCATTCGGCGTTGCCGACAGAATCGCGAACTCGCCCTCCCCGCCCATCAGCTTCGCGACGAGCTGGATCTGGCCGCGGCCGATGCTCTCGGCATTGGCCTGGTTCACGAAAACATTGCGGCCGTCCGCCGCCGTGTCGGAATCGAACGTGACGACCTTGATGCCCTGCGACATCGCGCGCTTCAGATACGGCACGACCGCGTTGGGATCGTTTGCCGCGATCACGATCGCATTCTGTCGCTGCGTAATCAGCGTATTGACATACTGCACCTGCGACGACGCGCCGGCATCCGACGGGCCGACCACCTTTCCGTCGCCCTTGAACTCCTTGATGGCCGCCATCCCGCCTTCGTCGGCAATGACCTCGTACGGGTTGTTGATCTGCTTCGGCACGAACGCGATCTTCAGGCCGTCCTTCACACCGGTTGCACCGGCAGCACTCCCGATTCCGAACAACAGGCTGCAAACCGCGACGGTCGTCGCCATGCGCAGTGTCTTGATCATGCTACGTCTCCTATGAATCGCCGGGCCGCTCGGCCGGCGTTGTTGATATGCGTTGGGTTCACACTCGGTACACGGTGCCGTTCAATGCGCGATCGCGCGTCGCGCTCTGCGCGCCCGCCAGCCCGCGACAAGATTCGGGATCAGCACGGAAGACAGCAGCAACACGCCGGTGACGATCGTCAGGGTCTCGCTCGACACGTCGACGAGCGTGAGCGCGTTCTTCAGGACGCCGACAATCAGCAGCGACAGCAGCACGCCGTACAACGAACCGCGTCCGCCGAAGATGCTCACGCCGCCGAACAACACCGCGGCGATGACAGCCAACTCGAAACCCTCGCCGTTGTCGCCGCGCGCACTCGTGAAGCGAAGCGTGTAGACGATGCCCGCGATCGCGCTCATCACGCCCGACAACACGAACAACTTCAGCTTCGTCTTCTTGACATCGATGCCCGAAAAAGCGGCCGCCTGGTTGTTGGACCCCATTGCATAGAGGCTGCGACCAAACGCCGTCGCCTGTAGCAAAACGGTAAACAGCGCGGCAGCGACGATGACGATGACGAACGGCTCGGGAATGAACGTCGCACCTACCGTATTCATCCCGAACGACGTGTAAGCCGCCGGAAAATCCGCAATCGCCTGGTCGCCGAGCAGCACGTACGCGAGGCCGCGAAACAGCGCGAGCGTCCCGATGGTCACCGCGAGTGACGGGAGTTCGAAGCGGACGATCACCCAGCCATTGAAGAACCCGGCAAGCGCGCCGCCAGCGAGCACCAGAACGATGACGACCGGCATCGGCAAGCCGAGATGCCAGAGCACGCCCATCAGCGCGCTCGATGCACCGAGGATCGACGCCACCGACAGGTCGATCTCGCCCGTCACGACGATCAGCGTCATCGTCATCGCCATCAACGAGATCTCGGCGATGTCGAGCAGGATGTTGGTCAGGTTGGCCGCGTCGAGAAAGACCGGCGACAGCACGCGCGCCATCACCAGCGACGCTGCAAGGGTGACGGCCAGCAGGACTTCCCAGGTCAGGACAGCCGCGGATCGGTGGGCCGAAACCGGGGTGGATCGATTAACCATGGTCGCGTTTCCTCATCATGCGTTTTGCGATGGAGCGGGCGAGCAGCGTATCGGTGGCGACGGCCGCCACGATCAGCGCGCCCTGGATCGCCTGCTCCCAGAATGGCGAAACGTGAAGCACCGCGAGTGCGATGCTGATGACACCGAGCACGACCGCGCCAAGCGTCGCGCCCAGGATCGTGCCGACGCCGCCATTGATGGCCACGCTGCCGACGACGGCTGCCGCAACCACCTGCAGCTCGATGCCCTTGCCCGTACTGGCATCGACCGTGCCGAAGCGGGCGAGCCAAAGTGCGCCGGCGAAGCCCGCGATCGCGCCGGAGATCATGAAGCCGGTCATGACGCGCCGATCGACCCGGATGCCGGCCAGCCGCGCCGCCTCCGGATTGGAACCGATCGCGTAATGTTCGCGCCCCGCACGAAACTGCTTCAGATAGACCGACAGCCCGGCGAGAACGACAGCGGCAACCAGCGCCAGGACCGGAATGCCCAGGACCGAACCGGTCGCAAGCCGCGAGAACGCGTCGGGCAGGCTCGTTGCGTTGATCTGTCCGCCGTGGACCCACGCGTAATCGGCGCCACGAAAGATGTAGAGCGTCGACAGCGTCGCGACCAACGAAGGGACCCGGCCGATGGCGACCAGACTGGCATTGATCGCGCCTGCCGCCAACCCGATGGCGAGCCCCGCCGCCAGCGCGACGGGCACCGGCATGGCCGGATACGCGACATAGAGGGCGCCGACGCCGTACGCGCTGATGCCGACCACCGAGCCGATCGACAGGTCGATGTGCCGCATCAGCATCACGACCGTCATACCTGCGGTCAGCAAGCCGACAATCGACACGTTGAGCAGCACATCCCGCAGATTCTGCATGCTGAGAAACTGCGGACGGGCAATCGCCGTGCATGCGATCAGCGCCACCAGGACGACGAACAATGTCGCCTCGCGTCGCTTCACGACGGCAGACAATCCGCCAGCCAGTGTTCCACGCGTCGGGATGCGCTCGGTTCGATTCATCGTGTTTGTTCCGCTCGTCATGCCGCCCGTCCCAGTTCGATATCGTCTTGCCCGAGCGCGGCCCGCATGATTCGCTCCTCAGTCGCGAGCGCCCGCGGAATCTCCGCGCGGATGCGGCCTTCGTGCATCACGAGCACGCGATCGGCCATGCCGAGCACTTCCGGCAGTTCGCTCGAAATCATCAGTACCGCCATGCCGTCCCTGACCAGCTCGGACAGCGCCCCATACACTTCCGCCTTCGCGCCGACATCGATGCCGCGCGTCGGCTCGTCGATGATCAGCACCTTCGGACCGGTCGCCAGCCACTTGCCGAGCACCACCTTCTGCTGATTGCCGCCAGACAATGTGCCGACCGGCAACGTCAGGTCGCTCGCTTTCAGGCGCAAGCGGGCGCCCCACTCGTGCGCAAGCACCGCTTCACGCGCTGCGGAAATCAAACCGAACCGTGTCAGGCGACCGAGCACCGTCATCGACGCGTTGCGCGCGATGCTGAGTTCCAGTGCAAGCCCCTGCTGGCGCCGGTCTTCCGGCACCATCGCGAGCCCGGCCTTGATCGCCCGCCCGGGCTGCCCGGCCGAGAGCACCTTGCCCGCCACGCGGATCTCGCCCGAATCGAACGGGTCGATGCCGAAGATCGCCCGCGCCACCTCGCTGCGGCCAGCACCCACCAGGCCAGCCAGCGCGACGATTTCACCGGCGCGGACATCGAACGTCACGTCCTTGAATACACCGATGCGCGTGAGCCCTCGAACCGCAAGCTTCACGTCGCCCGGCTCGACCTGCGCTTTCGGATAGAACGTCTCCAGGTCACGTCCCACCATCTTCGCGACGATGTCGGCCGTGGTCATGTCCGACGTGCGCGCGTCGAAAACCTTCGCGCCGTCCCGCATGATCGTCAGGTGCTGCGTCAACGCGAACACTTCCTCCAGACGGTGCGTGATGAATAGAATCGCCGCGCCCCGCTCGCGAAGCGTCCGCACGATCGCGAACAGCCGTTCGACTTCGGGCAGCGACAGCGCGGCAGTGGGCTCGTCCATGATCAGCACGTTCGCGTCGACCGACAGCGCCTTCGCGATCTCGATGACCTGCTGGTCCGCAATCGACAGGCCGCGCACCAACTGCTGCGGTTTCAGGTTCACGCCCAGCGATACGAGCAGCTCGGCCACTTCCCGATGCATCGTGTCGTAATCGATGCGCCCGAACCGGTCGACGGGCTGCCGTCCCATGTAGATGTTTTCCGCGATCGACAGATCGAAGAAATGCGTCGGCTCCTGATAAATCACCGCGATGCCGGCATCGCGCGCATCGGCCGGCGACGAAAATCGCCGCTCGGTCCCGTCGATGGACAGCGTGCCCGTGTCGGGCGCATGGACGCCCGCGAGAATCTTCACGAGCGTCGATTTACCTGCGCCGTTTTCGCCGAGCAGCGCGTGCACTTCGCCCGGCATCATCGTGAGGTTGCCGTCGATCAGCGCGCGCACCGCGCCGAACGACTTGCTGGCGCCGCTGAGCGCCAACCGCGGCACGGTCGTGCCGCTTGAGGATGTCTGCACTGTTGTCTCCGTCGATATTGTCGTTGTGCGGCCGCCAGCCATTTCCGCGGCCGCTGGCACCGCTAGATGCGATAGATGCGCTCGGCGTTGGCGACGAACAGCTGCCGCCGCTCGTCATCGCTCGCGCCTGCGACGATGCGCGCATACGCTTGCCACAACACGTCGTACGAGCCGAACAGCCTGTCAACCGGAAAGTTCGACGCGAACATCGCGCGCTCGACGCCGAAGGTATCCAGCGTCTCGAGCACATACGGACGCAGGCTTTCCACGGTCCAGTGATGATCGAACATCGCCAGCCCGCTGATCTTGACCGCCACGTTCGGGCACGCGGCCAGCGTTTTCAGGCCCTCGCGCCACGCGCGATAACCGGCGGGGCTGTCGCGGTCGACGAACATTCCGGCGTGGTTCAGCACGATCTGGATGTCGGGATGCGCCCGCGCCAGCTGCGCCGCCTCGTCCATCTGCGATGGGTAGAGCTGCAAGTCGAACGACAGGCCGTATCGCGCAAGCAGTCCGAAGTTTTTCCGCCAGACCGGGTCGCGCAGGTAATGCCGCTGAACATAGCCGTACAGCGGGTTGTCATGCACGTTGAGGATCTGGCGAATGCCGCGTACGTTTGCGAACGCAGCATGTCCGGCCAGCGTTGCCTCGACATCCGGTACGCTCAGATCCGCCGCGGCGACGATGCCGTTCGGCCATCCGGCAGCCCGTCCGTCGCCTGCATCGGCGAGCGTCTGCAGCCAGCGCGTCTCCTCGACCGGGTCGGCCGGATCGTGATTGGCTTCGACGTGCACGATCTTCACGATCTCGATCTCGCCGGCATCGCTCAACAGATCACCGGGCAGGTAGTCGTGCTTCAACAGCAGCGCATCGCCGACGAACGACGTTTTCGGATGCTCGAGCCACGGGTAGTGGTGCGTACCCAGCGACCAGAAGTGCACATGGGGATCGATGACTTGCATGCGGTGTCTCCGTGTGCGGGTCAGGGAAGATAGAACATCGGGACCAGCGGCTTCTGTGCCGGCGCGCCGTCCGAACCGGTGGCCATGATGTCGGCCATGAAGCCCCACCATTTGCGCATGACGTCGTCGGTCACGAGCTGGTCCATCCGATGATCGCGTTCGCGCTTCAGCACGGCAAACAGATGGTTGGTCGCGTCGTCGAGAAAAATCCAGTAATCGCGAATGCCGGCCTCGTGAAGCGTCTCGACCAGCTCGGGCCAGATCTCCCGGTGGCGGCGCCTGTACTCCTCGCTCTGCCCGGGATTCAGCACCATCCGGAAGGCGATCGTCTCCATGTTTGAATCTCCGTCGTGTCATGCCGTTTTTTGTGCGCCAGGGGCGTATGGCAGCGACTATAATTCCGCCACTGATAACAAACCAATCCGTATTCGTGATTGGGCGATCCACAAACCGAATCGCATTCCTCACATGAGTCCGCACGACGTCACCGTCTCGCTCGTCAACCGCCTGAAGTTCAAGCACCTCGGGCTCCTCGTGGCGCTCGACGATACGCGCAACCTCCATCAGGCCGCGGACGAAATCAACGTCGCGCAACCGAGCGCGAGCCGCATGCTGGGCGACATCGAGGACGCGTTCGGTTTCCGGCTGTTCGAGCGCAACGCCCGCGGCATGTCTCCTACCGCGCTGGGAGAGGTCGTGCTCACCTACGCTCGCCGCGCACTGTCCGATCTGACCCGCTTCGCCGAGGATCTGGACGCAAAGCGCCGCGGCGGGCACGGCCAGCTCACGGTCGGCGCGATCATGGGCGCCGCCCCCGACGTACTGGCACTCGCCGTCGCCGCACTGAAAACCGAGCGACCGCTCCTCAGCATGCGGATCCTCGGCGAGACCAGCGATCAGATCGTTCAGCTCCTCTACCGACGCGACGTCGACCTTGCACTGGGCCGACTGACCGCATCGCTCCAGCACAACGACTTCAGCTTCGAGCCGCTCGCACGCGAGACGCTCGTGCTCGTCGTGCGTGCCCGACACCCGCTCGCCGGCGTGTCGCGCGTGTCGCTCGACGAGCTCGTCGCATGGCCCTGGATCGCCCAGCCGGTCACGAGCCCCGCGCGCGCCATCCTGGAAGAGGAGTTTGCCCGCGCGAACCTGTCGACGCCCGCCAACGTCACGGAATGCGGCTCGATCTTCGCGACCCTGCAGCTCGTCGGAACGTACGATGCGGTCGCGATGCTTCCCGAATCCGTCGTGCGCGACCACGTGCGTGCGAAGCTGCTCGTCGCACTTCCGATCGAAATCGGCAAGAGCCTGCCCGGCTACGGGATCCTCACACGCAAGGAGGAACCGCTGGCCGAGCCCGCGGTTCACTTCATCGCGCTGCTTCGCCGCTTCTCGCAGCCGGTCGCGAACTGATCACGCGGGCCGCGAAGGCGGCCCTCGCTCACTGCAGGTTCACGAACATCCCGCCATCGACCAGTAGCGCTGCCCCCGTCACGTAGCGCGCCCGGTCGGACGCGAGGAACACCACGCAATCGGCCACGTCCTCGGGCTGGCCCAGCCGGCCGAGCGGGATGCGCTTCTCGAAATAGCGCCGTTTGTCCTCGTCCTCGAGATCCGCTGCGTTCAGATCGGTCGCGATCGTCCCCGGCATCACGGAATTGCAGCGAATGCCGTAGGGGCCGAGCGCGATCGCGCACGACTGCATCAACGAATGCACACCGGCCTTCGTCGGCGTGTAATGCGTCTGCATGCCGCCACCCACAAGTGCGCTGATCGAACTGGTTGCGACGATCGCGCCCCCCGTTCCCTGTTCCTTCATCTGACGGGCGACCGCCTGCGTCACATAGAACGCCCCGTTCAGATTGACGCCGATCGTGCGCTCCAGGACCGACGGAGGCATGTCGAGAAACGCATGGAACGGACAGATGCCGGCGTTGCTGGCCAGTACGTCAACCTTGCCGAACGCGTCTACCGTGTGGCGGACCAGGTCGATGCCGGTTTGCGGCAGCGCGACGTTGCCCTCGATCGCGATCGCACGGCGGCCTGCACGCTCGACTTCAGCAACGACTTCGGCGATGGCGGAGCGCCGCCCATACGATGCGTCGTTATCGCCCCAGTAATTGACGACCACGTCTGCGCCTTCACGCGCGCTGGCGACGGCGATGGCCCGGCCGATGCCCCGTGAGCCCCCAGTGACGATGACGACCTTGTCTTCGAGCAGCACCTTGTTTCTCCTCGTTGGGTTCAATGCGTGTATGGACGAACCAGCGCGCACTCCGGATTGAGCCGCACGCCGAATCCCGGCCGGTCCGGCACCTTCATCCGCCCGTTGACCGGAACCGGTTCGTCGAGCAACAGCGGCGTGAACATCGGTACGACTTCGTCCGCCTTCGGTGCCATCATCAGAAACTCCGCGAACGGCGAATTGTGGCGCGTCACGACGAAATGGTAGCTGTACACGGATGAACCGTGCGGCACCACCATCACGTTGTGCGCGTCCGCCAGCGCCGAAATCTTGATGAGCTCGGTGATCCCGCCGCACCAGCCGACGTCAGGCTGGATCAGGTCGCAACATCCCATTTCGAGCAGCATGCGGAAGCCCCATCGGGTCGCCTCGTGCTCACCCGTCGACACCATCATGCCGCGCGGCACGTTGCGCCGCAGTTCCGCATAGCCCCAGTAGTCGTCGGGCGGCAGGCATTCTTCGATCCACTTCAGGCCGTATTCATGGGCGGCGTTGGCGAGACGCGTCGCATAGCGCACGTCGAGGCTCATCCAGCAGTCGAACATCAGCCAGAAGTCGTCGCCGACGCGGTTGCGCATGTCGGCGAGTTTCTCCAGGTTCTTACGGAGCCCTTCCTCGTTCTCGGCCGGACCGTGCTGCAACGGCATCTTGCCGCCGATGAAGCCCATCTGCTTGGCGAGATCCGGACGCGCGCCGGTCGCGTAGAACACCAGCTCGTCGCGAACCGGGCCGCCAAGCAGCTGATAGACCGGTTCGCCACGCACCTTGCCGAGCAGATCCCACAACGCGAGATCGACGCCGGAGATCGTGTTGAGCACGACACCCTTGCGCCCATAGTAGAGCGTCGCGTAATACATCTGATCCCACATCGTCTCGATGTCGGTCACGCTCCGGCCCTCGAGGAAACGCGCGAGATGCTTTTCGACGATGAACGCGCCGATTTCGCCGCCCGTCGTGACCGCGAAGCCCACGCTGCCGTCGCTCGCTTCGATCTCGACCACGAGCGTGCCGAGGACGTTGATGCCGAACGACCGCCGGCTCTGACGGTATTCCGGGTAACGCGACATCGGCGTGGCGACGTGGTCGTCGATCCAGTGTCCGTCGTCCTGATCGTGATAATCCGCGCCGCCGCCGCGAACGGTGAACGCACGCACATGCTTGATGGTAGGCATCGCCATGAAGAATAAGCTCCGAATGTTTTGGCTGGGTTACCGCATGCGCTGGACAGGCGGTTTGAATGGTTCGGCGGCAAGGCCGACGGATCGACGCGGCACGATGACCGCAATCAGCAACGCTGCCAGCAAGCTGGCAAGCGCGAGCACCTGCAACCCGGCCGCGCCTGCACCGAACCAGCGATCGGCCGATGCGCGTAGCGTCGGTGCGATGAATCCGCCCAGGCTGCCGAGTGAATTGATGAGCGCGATGCCGCCCGCGGCGGCCGCCCCAGTCAGGTCTCGCGCGGGAAACGTCCAGAACAGCGGCTGGGCGGCAATGAAACCGCTCGCGGCCGCGCACAGCCCGGCGAGCGCGACGAGCGGCGCAGGCGCAATGCCCGGCAGCGCAATGCCGGCGGCGGCACACACGAGCATGACGATCGCCCACTTCCGATGTCCGCTCGAGCGTTCCGCCAGGCGCGGTATCCACCACGCGGCGCCGAGCGCGCACAGCCACGGCACTGCGGTGACCAGCCCGACTTCGAAGCCGACACGTCGGCCGAGCAATGCGCCGACTTGTTGCGGCAGGAAGAAGATCACGCCATACACGCTTATCTGGATCAACGCATAGATCGCCGCATAGGCCAGCACACGCGCATTCGTCACCGCAGCCATCACGCTGCGCGGGCCATGTTGCATCGCGACCTTCGCATCCTGTTCGATCGCGTCGACCAGCACGCGGCGAGCCGGCATGTCGAGCCATTGCGCGTCGGCCGGCGCATCGTCGAGATAGCGAAGCGCCCATACGCCGACCAGCGACGCCAACCCGCCCTCGACGATGAACATCCAGCGCCAGCCGGCCAGGCCGAATGCGCCGTGCAGATCCAGCAACCATCCCGACAAGGGCGCGCCGAAGATGAACGCCAACGGCGCACCGAAATAGAACACACCGATCGCGCGCGCACGTGCCGCTTGCGGAAACCAGCGCGTCAGGTAGTAAATGATCCCCGGGAAGAACCCTGCTTCGGCAACGCCCAGCAGGAAGCGCAATACGTAAAACGTGGTTGCGCTGTTCGTGAATGCCATTCCCGTCGACACGAGCCCCCACGTGACCATGATCCGGCACATCCAGATTCGTGCCCCGACCCGATGCATGATCAGGTTGCTCGGCACCTCGAGCAGCGCATAGCCGACGAAGAATACGCCTGCTCCAAAAGCGAATGCCGCATCGGACAGGCCGGCGTCGCGTTGCAGCGCGTGCTGGGCAAAGCCGACATTCGTCCGGTCGAGAAATGCGAGGACGTACATCAGCAACAGGAACGGCAGCAACCTCCGCATGACCCTGCCGACCGCCTGCTCGACAGCGGGTTGCGTCGCGTTCATCGTGGTGTCTCCTTGTCCGGGCGGTCGATCCGCCCTGTATCGTGCGACCCGCTTGGCGCGGGTCGGCTACCGTCGATCAATAGGTGGCGCGACCGCCCGACAGGTCGAACACGGCCCCGGTGCTGAACGCGCAATCCTCGGACGCGAGCCACAGGATCAGCGACGCGGCCTCGTCCGGCATCAGGAAGCGGTTCATCGGGATCTTCGACAGCATGTAGTCGATATGCTGCTGCGACATCGAGTCGAAGATCTCGGTCTTCGCTGCCGCGGGCGTGACCGCGTTCACGAGGATCCCGCGGGTCGCCAGTTCCTTGCCGAGGGATTTCGTGAGGCCGATCAGGCCGGCCTTCGAAGCACTGTAGTGCGATGCGTTCGGATTGCCTTCCTTGCCGGCCACCGATGCGATGTTGACGATGCGGCCGTAGCCCTTCTCGAGCATGTGCGGCACCACGGCGCGGCACGTCAGATACGAGCCGATCAGGTTCACGTCGATCACGCGGCGCCAGACCTCGGGCGGCAGTTCCCACGTCAGGCCGTTGCCCCCCGTGATACCGGCACTGTTGATCAGCACGTCGATCGCACCGTGGCGCTCGAACGTGGCCGCGGCCGCGGCGTCGACGGACGCTTCGTCGGTTAGTTCAACGACGACGGTCGATACGGTGCCGAGTTCCGACAGTTCATGCTGGCTGCGCGCGAGCCGCTCCGCGTCGACGTCCCACAACGACACCGCCGCGCCCGAGCGCAGTGCCCGCTGCGCGACCGCATAGCCGATGCCGCGCGCGCCGCCCGTGATCACGACCACCCGGCCGCTCAGTTCGATCTGGTTCATCGTGCCTCCGGCATACGTGCGGCAACCGTGCGTTGCTGCTGCTCGCCAAGTCCGTCGATACCGAGCCGCATGGTCTGGCCCGCGCGCAGAAAGACCGGCTCCGGCTTCTGTCCCAACCCGACGCCGGGCGGCGTACCGGTGGAAATCACGTCCCCCGGCTGCAGGCTCATGAACTGGCTGATATAGGACACGAGCGTGGCGACGTCGAAGATCATCGTCCGCGTGCTGCCATCCTGGTAGCGCTTGCCATCGACCTCGAGCCACAGGCGCAGCGACTGGGGATCGGGGATCTCGTCGCGCGTGACGAGCCACGGGCCGAGCGGGCCGAACGTGTCGCATCCCTTGCCCTTGTCCCACTGCCCGCCACGCTCCAGCTGGTACGCACGCTCCGATACATCGTTGACGACGCAGTAGCCGGCGACGTAGTCCAGCGCACGTTCGCGCGACACATAGCGCGCCTCGCGACCGATGACGACGCCCAGTTCGACTTCCCAGTCGACCTTCTCAGCGCCCGGCGGAATCTCGACGTCGTCGTGCGCGCCGACGATCGCGCTCGTCGCCTTCATGAACAGTACCGGCTCCGTCGGGACGGCCATGTTCGATTCCGCGGCGTGATCCGAATAGTTCAGGCCGACGCAAATCATCTTGCCGACCCGGCCGACACACGGGCCGATCCGGGCGCTGTCCGGTGCGAGCGGAAGCGACGCCGCATCGAGCGCCGCGAGGCGGCGCAGGTTGTCGTCGGAGAGCGCGTCCGACGCGATGTCTTCCACGTGACCCGACAGATCGCGAATGCGACCGTCCCCGTCAATGACGCCGGGTCGCTCCTCGCCCGGCACACCAAAGCGCACCAACTTCATGCAATGTCTCCTTGTGTGGATTGAATGTCCTCTGCAGCGCCTATGTTGGAGCGCCAGCAATAGCGGAACAATCCGAAATTTGCATGAAGTGATAGCCAGATCGAATCAAGCAGGAACGACCCAGCCGCTGGCGGTGAGCCCACGAGCTTGCCCGACGTCAGGCCTTTCGAAAGAAAAGGAACGTAGTGATTGTTCCCTAAGTCCCACACTTCCTCTAGATCGCCGGGGATAGGACGCATGCGTGACTCTCGCTGGGTCTGTATCGACTGCGACGCGGAACATTTTCGGAAGATCACGGGCTAACGGCAGCGTACGGGACGCACATCCAAGCATCCTGCGATGCGCCGCTGTGAAGCGGGCGATCACCGCCTTGCGGGATCTCGCAATTTACTATCGGATACCGATTTGGGCCGCGCTCAAACAATCAATGGACGACGCGCGGCAGTACTTTCGCGGCGGGCTTTGGCAAAACGCTAATCCGAGTGTCGTGCATGGGTGCCCGAGGGCGATGCCTGCCGGTCTATACGACGACCTGCTAACCAATTGGAGATTGTTGGTACAGCCAGGAAAAAGATATCAAATGGCTGCACTGGCGGCGACTCTGGACGAAACTGTGGTCCAGGTCCGCCCTACCATACGCCGCCCGATCTTGCCATTTCTCGCGCAGCCAATGGTTGAACTCGCCCTCGGAGCTAGTTTGGATGACTTGTTCACGGGTTGTCACAACCGCCTAATCGTCCGACAAGCGGCCTTCGATTCGTCGAATTTGCCAAATCTATGGCGGACCGACAAAGGCGAGACAACACACTCAGCCTTACAAAGTCTTTACGTGCACTATGACCACATACGAGAAGTTTGTCTGGACGGATTTTGTGTAGCGGAACGAATGGTGCGCCGCGATGGTCTAGAGAAGCTACTTAAACGAGCCGCCGATGGGTTTCCTGTCGGCCTTGCCGAAATCACGCGCATCTACGCGACCGAAGCGTTTGTCCGGGGAATGTTTAGTCGGCAGAAGGTGGGCCACACTGCACACAGAGACATAGCGCGTACCGCTCCCCACCGCAATATCTAAGATCGTGGCTGTGGCACCGCAGAACCCGTTAATTGTCAGTGGTAAGCTCACCAAGCTGTCCGGCGACCCAGCAATCACCGATTCGGTCTGCGCTAGCATCCCGATAGCGCAATCCGCGCGGCCCACTCCATCAGTGACAGGCCAATCGCTATCGGGGTTGGACATTCAGAAGACCGTGCGTACACCTGCCCGCAACACTGATTGCCGCGCGCCCGACGATGCCGTGAACGTGCCGCAGATAGACGCAATGACGTCCTGGCCGCCGCTCGCCTGCTGATATACGGCGCTCATGTAGATGTCGGTCTTCTTCGACAACAGGTAATCGACCGTGATGCCAGCCTGATTCGAATGATTGCCGGTCAGTTGCCGGCTGCCCTTCGCGTACAGGTAGTTCGCATACGCGAAGAAATCCGGCGCGAACCGGTACAGCCCGCCGATCTCGTAGGTGTCGACGTGCGCGCCCGTCAGCGTGTTGCGCGTATTCACGTACAGCGCGTCGAGCGCGAAGTCGCCGAATGTATAGCGTCCGCCCGCGCCGGCATTGCGGATGCCGAGGTGCCCGTTGTCGATTCCCTCTTCTTTCGAATACGTGTACGCCGCATCCAGCCGCAACGGCCCGTTGTCGTAGGACACGCCGAAGCTCGACAGGCTGTTGCTGCCGGTCTGCCCGGCGATGTTGCTGAAGCCATACAACGCGCCGAACCGGAACCCGCCGTAATACGCGGACGTGAACTTGATCGCGTTCGGTGTTGCGCCCCCGCCCGCCGTACGCGTGTAGTCGAAGGTGCCGAGCGCCGCGCCCAGTTTCGAGAACGGGCCGCCCGGCAACTGGTAAAGGCTGACATAGGAAATCTCGTGCCCCCAGCGATGCAGCGACAGGTTGTCGAACATGTAGTCGAACTGCCTGCCGAGCGTCACGGTGCCGTACGGCGTGACGATGCCGACATAGGACTCGCGTCCGGACAGTGCGCCGCCGCGCACCGTGCCGCTGTTGATATCGGGCTGCGACGCCATGAAGACGAGCGCCTGGAACCCGCCGCCGAGATCCTCGACCGTGCGGATCCCGATCAGGTTGGGCGCCTGGATGCCGGACATCGCCTGAACCAGCGCCTTGCCGCCCGAATTGCTCACGTATGAAATGCCGTTGTCGACCAGACCGAATAGCGTGACCGAACTCTGCGCGTGCACGTGGCACGACACCATCGCCAACGCGACGGCCATTGTCTTCATTCTCACGGATGCTGTCTCCAAACCGTCAGTGTCCGACGCACCGTTCGCATACGAGCGAACCGCACGCCGGCCTGTCATTTTTATTAGTAAAACTATCTAATCGGCGCGTGCGGGATATGTGTTCCCCGCTCGATGCGCCGCCGTGGGCCGTTTTACCCGGCGTCGACTGATGGATCGCGCGCGCCGTCGCCGGCCGAACCCGTCGATGACGGGAACGGCCGGCGGCAAGTCATGCCTGTCACAGCATCACGTTGATGACCTTCTTCTCGACGTAGCTGTACATCTCCTCGACCCCCTCTTCCCGGTCGACGCCGCTGTTCTTGAAGCCGCCCCACGGCACGCCGAGAAAGTGCGTGTTGCTGCCGTTGACGAATACGCTGCCCGCACGGATGCGACGCGCGGTGTTGAGCGCCTGCCGGATGTCGTTGGTCCAGATCGCGGCCGACAGTCCGTATTCCGTGTCGTTGGCCATCGCGACCACTTCGTCTACATCGCGCCATCGCGCGACCGACAGAATCGGGCCGAAGACTTCCTCGCGCCACAGCCGCATCGCCGGCGTGACATCGGCATAGACGGTCGGCTCGACCCAGAAGCCTTTTTCGAACGCACGCCCGGGCGGGCGGCGGCCGCCCGTCATCAGCCGCGCACCGTGCGTCTGCGCCGGATCGAGAAAGCTCATCACATGCTCGTAGCTCTTGCGTGAATTGATCGGGCCCATGCCCGTGTCGGGCAACATCGGATCGCCGACGCGGATCGCGGCCACGCGCTCGACGACACGCGCGAGCACGTCGTCGTAAATGTCGTCGTGCACCAGCAGCCGCGAATTGGATCCGCACGACTGGCCCTGCCACGAGAAATTCATCCCGCGCACCGCGCTTTCAGCGGCCGCGTCCGGATCCGCGTCCGGAAACACGATCATCGGATTCTTGCCGCCCAGCTCGAGCGTCACGTGCTTGACGCCGACCTCCGCCGCGCTGCGCTGGATCGCCTGCCCGGTCGGCACGGACCCGATCAGCGCGAGACGCTTCACGTCCGGATGGCGCACCAGCGCATCGCCAACCTCCGCGCCCGTGCCGTTGACGATGTTGAACACGCCGGCCGGCAACGTGTCGCGCGCCACCTCGCCGAGCACGAGCACGGACAGCGGCGACGTTTCGGGCGGCTTCACCACGACCGTGTTGCCGGTCACGAGCGCGGACGCGGTACGCGCCGCCGAGAACATCGCCGGGTGGTTGAACGCGGCGATCCGGCCGACGACGCCGTACGGCTCGTACACGGTCATGTGCAGATGGCGGCCGGTGGCGGGAATCGTCTCGCCGTGCAACCCGTGCACGAGCCCCGCGTAATAGCGCAGGCTGCGCACCGTCTCGTGCATGCTCGCGAGCGTCGGCACGTAAGTGTTGCCCGAATCGAGCACCTCGATGCGCGACAGTTCCTCCGCGCGTTCGAGCAGACGCTCGCCAAACCCGCGCAGCAGTTCGCCGCGCTCCTCGCCGGTGCGCTCGGCCCACGCCGGCCACGCGCGCTGCGCGGCGTCTACTGCACGCGCGACGTCCTTGCGC
>NZ_JAAGPG010000854.1:0-2463 GCF_017104665.1 Burkholderia sp. Se-20378
GAAGCGACCGAGGGCGGCGCGTCGGTCGGCGCGGAAGGCGGTGCATCGGCCCAGGGCGCCACGCAGTAAGCGGTGCCCGGCACCGCGCGACGCTCGTCCCGAGGGCGCGTCGCGACGGTGGCCATCCGGCGGCCCGGTTCGCATTGCGCGAATCGGGCCGCTTTCGTGCGTCGATGCGATCGGGCGCGCCGTTACGGCCGCCGTTGGCTTTGCCCTTGTCCCTGACCCTGCGCCGGTCGCGCGGCAGCCGGTGTGAATACGCTGCGCAGCCATGCGGCGAGGCGGGCGAAGACGTCGTACGGTTCCTCGACGAAGATCTCCGGCTTCAGCAGCCGCAGGTACTCCATGATCTGCTGCGCTTCCTGCTTCTGGAACGAGCCGTGCGCGAGCCCGAGCCGCAACAGTCCGCGCAGTTCGCCGAGCTTGTCGCGCGCGGTGCTGCCGACGCTCATCTCGCACGCGAGCTTGGCCTCGTAGACCCGTTGCCGCAGCGATTCCGCGAGCCGCCACGCAGGTGTCTGCATCAGTTCCTCGAGCGTCTGGATGTCTTGCGCCGCCCCCTTGATCTGCGATGCGAGCGGATCGATCAGCGACGGGTCGCCCTGGGCTTCGGCGACGATCGCTTTCGCCCAGTCGCGGCAAGCCTTCGCGAGTTCGTCGGGGGTCCATTCGGAGCGTGACGCGAAGCCGAAGCCGAATTCGCCGGCCTGTCGCATCAGGATCGCGACGACGTCCGGAAATTCCTTGTCGAGCGTGCGTTTTGCCCACGCGTACTGACCGCCTTGCAGCATCCGCTGCACCGCGTGCTCGGTCAGCGGCACCATGTTGTCGAGCAGTTTGGCGCGCAGGAAATCCTCGAACGACGGCGTCGCGAACTGCGGGTCGAGTTTCAGCGACACGCGGACGAACGCGTCGTAGTCCTTGCGCAGGGACTCGAGCGTGTCGTCCTTGAGGGAAAGGGTGATCTGGCCCATGAATCGTCTCGATGGCGGCCCGCGCAAGCCGGCGGCCGGCACGGCGCACCGGGACGGGCGCAGCGTCGACTGACCGGTGCGCGCCGAGGCCGGTGGCGGGTCTTCATTCCCTATATCGGCGTGCCGGGCGGAAACTTGAGCGCGCGCAACCGAGCGTGTACTCAGGCGGGCAGCCAGTGGGGCAGCACGACCCCTTGCCAGAAAAAGAACACCGCGAGTCCTGCTGCGATCGTCACGAGCGGGCGGCGGGTGGCGGCCGACACGAGCACGGCAGCGAGCGCGCCGACGAGCTGTGGATTGCGCCAGGTCAGCTCGGCCGTGCCGCCGTGCGGCGAGACGGCCATCGGCACGATGATCGCGGTCAGCACGGTGACGGGCACGAAGCCGAGCGCGGTCCGCACGAGCGGCGGGAAGGTCAGCCGTTCGCCGAACAGGAACAGCGTCGAGCGGATCGCGTAGGTGATGACGGCCATCCCGAGAATCAGCAGCGCGTAGCTCACGATGCAGCCTCCGTGCGCGAGCCGGCGCGCGTGCGTTCGTGCAGCAACGTGAGCGCGACGCCGATCGCGACACCGGCGGCGACCGCGCCGAGCAGCCCGAGCTTGTACGGCCAGCCCTGCCAGAAGTACGCCAGCGTCCCGGCTGTCACGGCCGCCGCGAAATAGCGCAGCGTGCCGAGTTGCGGGACGACGATCGCGATGAAGGTGGCCGCCATCGCGAAATCGAGGCCGAGCGACTGCAGGCCCGGGAAGGCTGCGCCGAAGCCGATCCCCGCGAGCGTCCAGACCTGCCAGTTCAGGTACATCGCGAGCCCCGAGCCGAAGAAGTAGTGGGGGCCGATCGCGCCCGGCGGGAAATGCCGGTAGTGCGCATAGGCGACCGCGAACACCTCGTCGGTCATCAGTGCGCCGAGCGTTGCCCGCCAGCGCAGCGGCAGGTGTGCCACATAGGGCGCGAGCGTTGCGCTGTACAGCAGGTGACGCAGGTTCACGATCAGCGTGGTCGCGAGCACGACGACGAAGCTCGCGCTGCCCGCGATCAGGCCGAGCGCGATGAACTGCGCGGAGCCCGCGAACACGACGAGCGACATCAGCGCGCCATGCCACGCGGCGAGCGGGCCGCCGCCGACGAGCGTGCCGAAAATCACGCCGAACGGGGCAGCGCCAATCATCATCGGGATCGTGTCGCGCGCGCCGTCGAGCCATTCGTTCAATGGGCGGCGGGCAGGCGATGCGGGTGTCGGGTTCAAAGGGTGCTCCTCCATGAACTGGAGGATAGCGGGCAGGGGGCGTGCCGGCTTGTATGTTCTTGCGCTTGCGGAATGCGGCGGTGCCGGCGGTATCGCGATGGTGGACCGGACGCTGCGCGTCAGCTCGCCTGCCAGCGCCCGGGCGGCACGCCGAACATGCGTTTGAAATGCCGTGTGAAGTGGCTTTGGTCGACGAAGCCGCTGGCCGCCGCGACGTCGGCGACGGGTACGCCCGCACGC
>NZ_JAAGPG010000855.1:0-237 GCF_017104665.1 Burkholderia sp. Se-20378
GCGTGCGCACGCGGGAATGGAGTCCAGACGTGATCGCTTCAGATCTGGCATGTAGGTTAAGTATGATAAGTGAGATGTAATAATGAGTGAAAGAGAGACAAAGAAGTAGCGATAGGGTGAGCGTGTGAGATAGTTATAAGTATGATGTCTAGATATGGTCATGCGTATGGTTGATAGTTTTTGTATAAAATGAAATACTTCTGAATATGGGTAGTTATTGTTTTTTTTTTTTTTTTT
>NZ_JAAGPG010000856.1:0-2201 GCF_017104665.1 Burkholderia sp. Se-20378
TCGTGATGGCGATTCACGACGGGCAGCAGACGATGTTCGACGACGTGCATGTCGTGTGGGCACTGGCGCGCTTCTTCGGCGTGCGCCGCACGATTGGCCAGTTGTTGCGCGGGCTGATTCTCGAAACGGAAATTCCGGCGCCGAAGCGCTCGCAGATCCTCGTCGCGCATTGCGCAACCGACGAACGGCAGCGTGGCACGGGGATCTTCAGCGCACTGTTGCGCGACGCGCTGGACACCGGTGCATTGCCGGTCGACGCTAGTCGCGATGTCGTGCTCGACGTGCTGACCCGCAACGTGCGGGCCCGCGCGCTGTACGAACGGCTCGGATTCACCGCGCTGCCGCGGCCGCGCGCCCGTTCGCGCCGGCTGCCGGCCGAACTCGATTCGATCCGGATGCGGTTGTCGCGCCGCGCCTGACGGTGCGAATGACCGCCCGTTGCGCTACTTGTGCCGCGGGCTGAACGGCCGCTGCTGCACATCGGCGCCCTGCGCGACGATCGCCATGCTTTCCGGCACTTCCTCCCACGCACCCCGCAAGTCGACGAGCGGCTCGGACACGACCATGAACGCGTCGTCGCCGGCTTCGGCGATGCGCGGGTTGTGCGGATACAGCTCGTGCAGGTGCTTGAACGAGGTGCTGTGGAACAGCGAGCGTGACTGCCGTTCGCTCGAGTAGCGCACCGCGATGATCCGTTCACCGTCGGTCGCGCAGATCGTCATGTTGAGCGGGTCGGTCACGCGATGTCGCGCAGCGGTTTCCTCGACCACGCCGACCATCCGCTCGAGCGCCGGCAGCGGCGTCTGCTCGAGGCCGTAGGTCAGCGCGAGGCGGAACATCAGTTCGGAGTCGGTCGAGCCTTCAAGCGTCGGGAACAGCGCGGGATCGACCTTCATCGTCAGGTCGCGGCGCAGCTTGTGGAAGTCGCGAATCAGCCCGTTGTGCGCGAACAGCCAGCGGCCGTGGCGGAACGGGTGGCAGTTGGTTTCCTGCACGGGGGTGTCGGTGGCCGCGCGGATGTGCGCGATGAACATCCGCGAGCGGATCGCGCGCGCGGCTTCGCGCAGGTTGCGGTCGTTCCACGCGGGATGCACGGAGCGGTAGCGGAACGGGAGTTCTTCGGGGCGCCCGTACCAGCCGATGCCGAAGCCGTCGCCGTTGGTGGTCGTCGCTCCCAGCTCCGAATGCAGGCTCTGGTCGATCAGCGAATGCTTCGCGCGGAACAGTACGGTTTCGAGATGAATCGGATTACCCGTATAGGCGAGCCAGCGGCACATGGAGCGCTCCTTCACGATGGATCGTTCGCAGCATGGTAGCCGACTTCGTGGCGCATCCGCGCCTGGGCGCACGCGGCCAGTCATTCGGGCAGGTACGCTGGCCAATCTTCATACATCGGTTGCCTGCCCGGAGGCGCGATGCGCGACCGGGCGGCCATGCAGCCAATGCGGCCGGACGCCGCCACCTGACGGCAGCGCCGCAGCCGTCAAGTTCACTCGCCGAGCGCGTCCATCACGCGCGCCGAATAGACGAGCGCCGCACCCGCGTTCAGCGCAATTGCCACGCCGAGCGCTTCCGCCACTTCTTCCTTGGTCGCGCCATGCTTGGCCGCTTCCGCGGTGTGCACGGCGATACAGCCGTCGCAGCGCGTCGTGACGGCGACCGCCAGCGCGATCAGTTCGCGCGTCTTCGCGTCGAGGTGGCCCGTCTTGGCGCCGGCGCCTGACAGCGCCTTGTAGCCGGCCAGCGTATCGGGCGACAGCTTGGCGATCTCGCCGATGCGCGTCGAGAGTTCCTTCCGGTATTCGTTCCAGTTCAGCATGATGCGTCCTTTCGAGTCGGGGTGAGGAGGGCGGCGGGCGCCGCGATCTCGGGCGATGCAGGGCTATTCTGATCGTTCGCGCTGAGGGTTTCGATACGCTAGAGTGTCAATTTTTAGCGCAATCGTCTCATGGATGCATTGAGTCAACTCCTGTCGCTGGGCCGCAGCCATGTCGAACTCGACGTGCGCTGCCTGCTCGACGGGCCGTTCGCGATGCCGCACGACCCGCTGCCGTCTGGCGAGGCGGCGTTTCACCTGGTGCTGGCCGGAACCTGCCGGCTGCGTACCGCGGACGGGCGCACGCTGCAGCTCGCCGAAGGCGATTTCGTGCTGCTGCCCGCGGGTGGCGCGCACGACCTGCTCGACGCAGGGGCCGGCCGGT
>NZ_JAAGPG010000857.1:0-2408 GCF_017104665.1 Burkholderia sp. Se-20378
CCCGTACGAGTCGAACCGCATCATGATCGACCTCGTCACGCAGCATCCGGAAGGCCAGATCCTCGGCGAGGTGTACATGCCGCTCGTCGCGTCCGAGCAGGATCAGCGCGACGCCGGCCACGACCGACAGCACCCTGCCGGCGGCCGCAAGCGCGGGACCGCTGCCGGCACCGAGCGACCAGACGATCGTCAGCACGCCGGTCAGCCAGTACACGTGGCCGACCGAGCGCGCCACCGGCGCCGTGAGGTCACCGTTGAACGCCGCATGAAACGCGAGCCACGCAAGCCCGAGCAACGCGATGCCGAACGCCTGGCCGAGCATCGCCGGCTGGATGTTCTGCAATTGCAGCGCGTTGAACAGCGACTGCCAGGGCGTCAGCACGAACAGCACGCCGAACGCCAGCAGCAGCACGGCATCGAGGATCAGCACGGCTCGCAGCAGCGGTTTCATCGGCGATCAGTCCACGTGGTAGTTCGGCGCTTCCTTCGTGATCTGCACGTCGTGCACGTGCGACTCGCGCATGCCCGCCGCGGTGATCTGGACGAATTCGGCCTTGTCGTGCAGCTCGTCGATCGTCTTGCAGCCGCAGTAGCCCATGCTCGCGCGCACACCACCGACCAGCTGGAACAGGATCGCGTTGACCGAGCCCTTGTACGCGACACGGCCTTCGATGCCTTCCGGCACGAGCTTGTCGATGTTCGCCGAGTTGTCCTGGAAGTAGCGGTCTGCCGCGCCGTCCTTCATCGCACCGACGGAACCCATGCCGCGATACGACTTGTACTGACGGCCCTGGTACAGGAACACATCGCCCGGCGCCTCTTCGGTGCCTGCGAACATGCTGCCCATCATCACCGCGTTCGCGCCGGCCGCGAGGGCCTTCGACACGTCGCCCGAGAAGCGCACGCCGCCGTCGGCGATGCACGGCACGCCCGTGCCCTTCAGCGCTTCCGCGACGTTGGCGATCGCGCTGATCTGCGGCACGCCGACACCGGCGACGATCCGCGTCGTGCAGATCGAGCCCGGGCCGATACCGACCTTGACTGCATCTGCGCCGTATTCGACGAGCGCCTTCGCGGCGGCGGCCGTCGCGATGTTGCCGCCGATCACTTCGACGTGCGGGAAGTTCTGCTTGACCCAACGAACGCGCTCGAGCACGCCCTTGCTGTGGCCGTGCGCGGTATCGACGACGATCACGTCGACGCCGGCCTGCACCAGCAGCTCGACGCGCTCTTCGTTGTCGGGACCGACGCCGACCGCCGCGCCTGCGCGCAGCTTGCCGTGTTCGTCCTTGCACGCGTCCGGGTGCTCGGTCTGCTTCGTGATGTCCTTGACGGTCATCAGGCCGCGCAGTTCGAATGCGTCGTTGACGACCAGCACGCGCTCGAGGCGGTGGCTGTGCATCAGCGCCTTCGCTTCGGCGAGCGGCGTGCCTTCCTTGACCGTGACGAGGCGCTCGCGCGGCGTCATGATCGACTTGACCGGCTCATCGAGACGGGTTTCGAAACGCAGGTCGCGGTTCGTGACGATGCCGACGAGCTGCGGGCCTTCGACGACCGGGAAGCCCGAGATGCCATGCTGGCGCGACAGCGCGATCACGTCGCGCACCTTCATTTGCGGCGGCACCGTGATCGGATCGCGGACGACGCCCGATTCGAAACGCTTGACCTTCGCGACCTCGCGGGCCTGCTCGGCCGGCGTGAGGTTCTTGTGGACGATACCGACGCCACCCTGCTGCGCCATCGCGATCGCAAGGCGACCTTCGGTGACCGTGTCCATCGCGGCGGACACGAGCGGCATGTTCAGGGAGATGTTGCGGGTCAGCTTGGTCTTGAGGCTGGTGTCGCGCGGGAGAACGTCGGAAAAGGCGGGAACGAGGAGCACGTCATCGAAAGTGAGTGCTTTTTGGATCAGACGCATGGCAAATCCTATGGGCGCAAAAGCGAATTATACGCGAAGCGCCGCGAAATTTCACAACACGAACAACGGCTTAGCCGGTTTCGGCCGTTCGGGGGCCGAATCGTTCGGATCGCCGTTCGGTTCGTTTTCGATCGCCTTTCGTTTCACCGCCGCATCGAGCCATTCGCGCAGCCGGCAGCCAAGCGGTCGATCCGTCTGTTGCGAACAGGTCACGCGACGGTATCGGCCACGGTGAAGCAAGGCCCGGCAGCGTGTCGAATCGGCCCGCCCTCCCTCTGTTATAGCAGCCCGGCCGCGCGCACGATCATCGCGATGCCTGCGCCGACCGCCACGCAGCCGGCGATCCGCGCAACACGCCCGCCGGACGGCGCAAGGCGCTCGGCGGCGATTGCAACCGTCACGGCCGCCGTCACGCGCAGATCCATCATGCCGGCGGCCAGCGCGATCGCCATCAGGTTCCCGCAACACATCCCGCATCGCATGGCGGCTC
>NZ_JAAGPG010000858.1:0-2385 GCF_017104665.1 Burkholderia sp. Se-20378
CGCGGCCGCGCACCGCGACCGGCGCGCGCTGGTGGTCGACGACGACGACAACGCGCGCGAAACGCTCGGCGCGATGCTGTCGGCGCTCGGCATCGAAGCCGATCTGTGCGGCACCGGGCAGGAAGGCGTCGCGCGCTTCGGTACGGGTCATTACGACATCGTCGTGCTCGATCTCGAGCTGCCGGACTTGAGCGGCTTCGAGGTCGCACGGCGGATTCGCACGGTCGCGGTACCCGACGACGATGGCCGGCATCCGGCGATCCTCGGCGTCAGCGCATATGAATCGGCCGCGCTGCGCGAGAACAAGCAGGTGTTCGACGAATTCCTGCCGAAGCCCGTCCACCTGCGCGAACTCGGCGCGCTCGTCGAGAAGCTGCTCGCCTGAGACGGGGCGCCGGCGATGTCGTTGCCGTGTGCGCCCGCTTACTCGCCGATCAGATGCAGCACGATATCGCGGCGGTGCGCTGCGCGGCGATGCTCGAACAGATAGATGCCCTGCCACGTGCCGAGCACCATGCGCCCCTGCTCGACCGGGATCGACAATTGCACCTGCGTGAGCGCCGTGCGCAGGTGCGCCGGCATGTCGTCGGCGCCTTCGGTGTCGTGCTCGTAGCGCGTGGCGTCCTCGGGGGCGAGCGTCGCGAAGTAGCGCTCGATGTCGCGCTGCACCGACGAATCGGCATTCTCCTGGATCAGCAGCGATGCCGACGTATGGCGGCAGAACACGGTGAGCAGGCCGGTGCGGATCGCCTGCTGGTCGACGAAGGCGCGCACCTGCGACGTGAATTCGACGAGGCCGCTGCCGCGCGTGTCGATGCCGATGTGCGTGATCGCCTGTTGCATCGCTATAACCTCAGGCCAGTGCGGCGAAGCCGTCGGCTTCGATCTGCTTCGCGTCGGCCGGGCGCACGACGCGCGCGACTTCGACACCATCGCGCAGGAACACCAAGGTGGGCCACAGCTTCACGCCGAACGAGCGGCCAAGCGGGCGGCCCGGGCCATCCTCGATCTTCAGGTGCCGCACGGCGGGATGCGCGGAAAACGACGCCACGATCGCCGGCTGCGCGCCCGCGCAGATCCCGCACCAGTTCGCACCGAATTCGATGACGGTTGGGCCGCTCAGTGCGTCGACTTCCGCGCGCGTCGGCGCGTTGGCGGTGTAGCGTTGCTCGGTATCCATCAGGCCCTCGTGTGCGTTGGCGGAACAGGGCCGCGCGCCCGTGCGATGCGGCGGGTGCGGCCTGCGACCTCTTACTGTAGCGGAAAAGCGTGCGCGGTGCCGGAGGGTCCGGCCCGGCGCACATGCCGTCCGCGCGCTCCCTCCGGAATGACACGACAAGATTCGGAGCGCCGCGCCGTCGCGACAGGATCAGCATGCGGACTGATCCCTCAACGAAGGCACCGACCATGAACGCTCCGCATTGCGTCACCGAACCGAACATCCTCTATTTCGGCACACCCGTCGTGCTGGTCAGCACGCTGAACGAAGACGGCACGGCCAATCTCGCGCCGATCTCGTCCGCGTTCTGGCTCGGCTGGCGCGGCGTGATCGGCATCGCCGCCAGTTCGCAGACCACCCGCAACCTGCTGCGCACCGGCGAGTGCGTGCTGAACCTGCCGTCGTCGGCACAGGCCCACGCGGTCGACCGGATCGCGCGCACGACGGGCACCTACCCGGTGCCGGACGGCAAGCGCGCGAAGGGCTACGTGTACGAACCCGACAAGTTCGGCACGGCCGGGCTCACCGAGGCGGCCTCGCAGACCGTCGCGCCGCCGCGTGCGCTCGAATGCCCGGTGCACATGGAAGCGGTCGTCGCAGCGACGCATGGAATCGGTGAGGAAGCGCCCGACGTACGCGGCCACATCCGCGTGTTCGAAGTGCGCATCCAGCGCGTGCACGTGCATCCCGACCTGCTGATGGACGGTCATCCGGACCGCATCGATCCGGACAAGTGGTCGCCGCTGATCATGAGTTTCCAGAAGTTCTACGGCCTCACGCCACATCAGGTGCACGCGTCGCGACTCGCCGAGATTCCCGAGTGCGCATATCGCAGCCCGGACATCGAGCGCTCGCGTGATGCGGGTGTGCCGGCTGGCGCCGGGCGGTAGTGGCGTGAAGCGTGATGGCCCGCACGTTGCGGCAACGACTCGATACCGCATGAACCGCATCGTTGCCGCCAGCCGGCGGCGCGACGCACGAACAGGAGCACATCGATGAACCCGACGATCCGCCATGCGTCCGCCGGCGCGGCCGAACCCGCGACGCCGGCCCGGCACCGCCTCGTGCTGCCGGCGCTGTGCATCGCGGTGCTGATCGCGCAGATCGACACCGCGATCGTCAATCTCGCGACCGAACCGATCGGCACCGCCTTCGGCGCACGCGTC
>NZ_JAAGPG010000859.1:0-2322 GCF_017104665.1 Burkholderia sp. Se-20378
TGGTGCGCCGTCCGCGCGCCGCCACACCGCATCGGCCATGCGGCCGGCCCGCTTCGTTCCCGTCCGTCATCGTTGCCGCCACGCTCGCCAGCCCGCGCCGCGTGCCGTGCCACGTCGTCCCGAACGGAGCGTGCTGATGGAAGCCTGGCTCGGCGATCTGCAGCAACTGCTCGCGCACGGCGAAGCGGCCGTGCTCGTGACGGTCGCGCACACCGACGGCTCCGCACCGCGCGAAGCCGGCACCAAGATGCTCGTCACGCGCGACATGGCCCGCCATACGATCGGCGGCGGTCATCTGGAATGGAAGGCGATCGAGATCGCGCGGCATCTGCTGAAGGATGGCGCGCACGTGCCGCACGCGCGCCGGCTCGAGCGGCTCGCGCTCGGCCCGAGCCTCGGCCAGTGTTGCGGCGGCGCCGTGGTGCTCGCGTTCGAGCGGCTCGATGTGGGCGATCTCGGCTGGATCATGTCGCTTGCGAAGCGTGTCGCGGCCGGCGCCGCGACCGTGCGTAGCGTATCATTCGGCCCCTCGCCGGGCGCGCCGCTGTTGAGCGAGCCCGAATCGGAAGCCGCGCGTGCCGACTGCCTGCTGTGGGAAACCGGCGGCGTGTCGCTGATGACCGAAACGGTCGCGCCGTATGCGTTCCCCGTCGTGCTGTTCGGCGCCGGGCACATCGGCACCGCGCTCGTGAAGGTGCTGGCGACGCTGCCGTGCCACGTGCGCTGGATCGACGGGCCCGATGCGGTGTTCCCGCCGGCCGACGCGCTCGCCGGCATCGGCAACCTCGCGATCGAAGCGGCCGCTGCCCCGGCCGACGCGGTCGACGCCGCACCGCCGCAGTCCTACTTCGTCGTGATGACGCACGACCATGCACTCGATTTCGTGCTGGCCGAGCGCATCCTGCGGCGCGGCGACTATGCGTACTTCGGGATGACCGGCTCGCACGCGAAACGCGTGCAGTTCGATCATCGCCTCGCAGCCATCGGCATCGACCCGGCCCAGGTCGCGCGGATGCGCTGCCCGATCGGTGTCGAAGGCATCATCGACAAGGCACCCGAAGTGATCGCGATCTCGGTGGCGGCGCAATTGCTGCAGGCCGTCGAGGCAAACGCGAATGCGTCCGCACAGGCTTCCCCTACCTACTGACCGACCAAGAACGACGCCATGACCCCGACATTCAAGGACAAGATTGCCCGCGCGCCGAAAGCGGAGCTGCACATCCATATCGAAGGCTCGCTCGAGCCCGAGCTGATTTTTGCGCTCGCGCAGCGCAACGGCGTGAAGCTCGCGTACGACTCGATCGACGCGCTGCGCGCCGCGTACGCATTCACCGACCTGCAATCGTTCCTCGACATCTATTACGCAGGCGCGAGCGTGCTGCTGACCGAGCAGGATTTCTACGACATGACGGCCGCGTACTGCGAACGCGCGCTCGCCGACAACGTCGTCCACACCGAGCTGTTCTTCGATCCGCAGACGCACACCGAGCGCGGCGTATCGATCGAGACGGTCGTCGCGGGCATCGAGCGTGCACTCGCCGATGCCGAACAGCGCGGGCTGTCGAGCAAGCTGATCCTGTGCTTCCTGCGTCACCTGTCCGAAGAGGATGCGCTCGCGACCTTCGAATCCGCGCTGCCGCTGTTCGAGCGCTATCGCCATCGCCTGATCGGCGTGGGCCTCGACTCGTCCGAACTCGGCCATCCGCCGACCAAGTTCGCACGCGTGTTCGAGAAGGCGCGCGCGCTCGGGCTGAAGCTCGTCGCGCATGCGGGCGAGGAAGGCCCGCCCGCGTACATCTATGAAGCACTCGACGTGCTGAAGGTCGACCGGATCGACCACGGCGTGCGCAGCATCGAGGACGCGGCGCTCGTCGAGCGCCTCGCCCAGTCGCGCACGGCGCTCACCGTGTGCCCGCTGTCGAACCTGAAGCTTTGCGTATTCGACGACATGGCGAAGCACACGCTTAAGGCACTGCTCGATCGCGGTGTCGCGGTGACGATCAACTCCGACGATCCGGCCTATTTCGGCGGCTACGTCAACGAAAACTACTTCGCGACGGCCGAAGGGCTGCAACTCACGGATGCCGAAGTCCATGCGGTGATCCGCAACGGCTTCGAGGCATCGTTCATCGAACCGGCGCAGCGCGACGCACTGTACGCGCGCCTCGACACGTACTGGCAGGCCGCGTAACGGCCGGCATCGAGGAACGCCAGACAGATGAAACACGGCAACGGCATCCGCTTCGCGACCACCGTCCCGGCCCTGCGCCTGGACGACCGCGTGCGTGAGCGCGCGGCGACGGCGTCGTTTGCCGTCGCTCG
>NZ_JAAGPG010000860.1:0-2421 GCF_017104665.1 Burkholderia sp. Se-20378
GCGTGACCGCCAGCGCGACCGCGCCCGGCAGCACGCCGCCGATCGCAAGCGCCGCGCGCGTCCCCCAGCCGCCCGCCATCAGAACTGCCCGCGCACGGTCAGCATCACGTTGCGCGGTTCCCCGTAACGGTTGTTCCAGCCCGGGTTGCTCAGGCTCAGGTAGTACTTGCGGTCGAACAGGTTGTTGACGTTGACCGCCGCGCTCCAGTGCTTGTCGTAGCGGTAGCCGAGCCGCAGGCTCGCGAGCGCGTAGCCGCCCTGGCTCATCGTGACGCTGCCCGCCTGCGCCGAGTAATTGCTCTGCACCTGCACGCCGCCGCCAACGCTCCAGCGTCGCTCCTGCCAGGGCAGGTCGTAGTTGGTCCACAGCCGGAACAGGTGGCGCGGGTTCAGCAACGGCGCGAACGACGAGCCCGCGTTCGCGAGGTTGTCCGCGTAGCTCATCGTGTCGTACGTGTAGCTCGCCCACACGCTCCACCACGGCGTGATGCGGCCGTTCGCCTCGAATTCGAAGCCCTGGCTGCGCACGCTGCCGCCGTTCACGTAGTAGCAGTTCGGCCCCGCGCACGGATGCGCGAGATCGACCTGCGGGTTGTTGTCGAGATCGATGCGGAACGCCGCGAGCGACACGTTCAGCTTGCCGCCCGCCAGTTCGCCCTTCACGCCCGTCTCGTAGGTGCGCCCCTTCACCGGCGTCAGGATGCCGCCGCCCCACATCGACTTGGTCTGCGGCTGGAACACTTCCGCATAGCTCGCGTACCACGACCAGTCGCGCGCGAAATCCCAGATCAGCCCGCCGTACGGCGTGAACTGATGGCCGGTGTTGAAGTGCGCACCGAGGCTGTCCTGGTTCCACCAGCTCATGCGGCCACCGAGCACGAGCGTGACGGGTTCCGCGAGCTTGATGCGGCCGAGCCCGTACACGCCCTTCTGCGAAATGTCGTTCTGCTGCGACTGCTGGTACGGGCCGACGTCCGGCTCGAGCACGCTGCTCGGGTTCCAGCGGTACACGTTCACCGGCGTGCCGACCACGTTGCCCAGCAACTGCGCCGACATCTGCCCGCTGCTGCTGTTCGCGTAGGTCACGCCGAACAGCAAATCGTGCGTGAGCCCGAACGCATGCACCGGGCCCTGCACGTTCGCATCGAGGCTGCGGCTGTAGCTGCTGAATTGGTACGCGCCACCCGTCAGCGCACCGCCCGCGCCGGTCGCCGGGTTGATCGCGCCGTACGAGCCCGCGTACTTCAGGTCCGAGCGCACGCTCTGGTATTCGCCGCTGACCTTCGCCTTCCAGCCGGCGCCGAGCTTCTGCTCGACCGACGCGAACGCGCGTGTCGTGTCCCAGTCGAAGTGGCCCCACGCGGTGTCGAGGAACGTCGAGCGCGACAGGCCGAGGCTCGAGCCGTCGCGCGCCAACGGCACGCCGGACATGTCGGGTATCGAGCGCGTCGTCTGGTATTGCGCGCCGAACGTGAGCAGCGTGTCGCGGGTCACGTCGACTTCCGTGATCCCGTAGATCGACCGCGTGTCCTGCTTCGCATGGTCGTAGAAGAAATGGCGATCCTCGTACGCGGCGACGAGCCGGCTGCGCACGGTGCCGGCCGCATTGAGCGGGCCGCCGATGTCGGCTTCCGCGCGATAGCGGTCCCAGCTGCCGACGCTCACGCTGGCGTTTGCCGAGAACTGGTACTGCGGCCGCTTGCGCACGAGGTTGACCGTCGCGGCCGGGTTGCCCGAGCCGTGCAGCAGGCCGTTCGCGCCGCGCAGGATTTCCACGCGCTCGTACACGGAGATGTCCTGCGGCGCGCTCGCCATATCGCCGATCACCACCGGCACGCCGTCGAATTCGAACGAATCGACCTTGAAGCCGCGCACGAAGTACGCGGTGGTGAGCAGCACGTAGGGCTGCACGGTCACGCCGGCCGACTGCTGCATCACTTCATCGAGCGAGAACAGGTTCTGCTGGTCGATCCGCTCGCGCGTCGTCACGCTGACCGACTGCGGAATCTCCCGCAGCGCCAGCGGCATCTTGCCGACCGTCGCCACCGACGGATCGTCGGCCACGCCGCGCGACGCGGTCACCGAAATCGCCTTCAGCTCGCCCGCAGCGGGCTTCACGGCGGTCGTTTCGGCCTTCCGGACTTCCGCGCCGGCTGCCGACGCCGGCGACGGCGCCGTCTCGGCGAACGCCGCCGCCGGATGCGCGGCAATCAGCAAGCCCAGATACAGCGACGGACGCCAGCGCCCTCGCCCCAAACGGGCGACGCGCGCGCCCTTCGTCCTTGATCTCCCAGGTTCCAGCACCTCGTACCGCATTCACGCCCCCGTATTTGATAATCATTCTCATTATCAAATAGAACCGGCGGGCGATTTTTCGATCGAGGGGCTTTTCCTATCGATTCCGGGCACGCCGGATCGCAT
>NZ_JAAGPG010000861.1:0-239 GCF_017104665.1 Burkholderia sp. Se-20378
CTTGTTCGCTACTTGCTACATTTGTATTGTTAGTATTATGTGTCAACTATCATTTTCTGTGCTGATTCAGTGATTGTCTGTTATGTTGATAGTTAAGTACGTCCATTATCAGCGTGTATTCCTTGTGCCTTTGTTCTAGTTTCGCGTCACTGTGATCTTATGACTTTATGATCCATAACGTTATATATTCGTGTGTTGCCTGATCATCTATTATTTTTTTTTTTTTTTTTTTTAATGTG
>NZ_JAAGPG010000862.1:0-2046 GCF_017104665.1 Burkholderia sp. Se-20378
CGGCCGGCCATCGTCGACGCGCCGTGTTCGTCGCGTGTGCCGTGGCGTACGCGCCAGAACAGCTCGCCGTCGAGACGACGGGCGAGCAGCGCGCCGGCGAACGTCGGCGGCCAGTGCGTGAGCGTGGCCGCGAGCGGCCCTTCGCCGCGTCCGTCCGCGCCGTGGCACGCGGCGCAGTGTTGCGCATACAGGTGTGCGCCGCGCATCACGTTCGATACGGAAAACGGCGCGGGATCGCGCTGGAAACTCGTCGGTACGGCGGGCGAGAGCCACAGCGAAGACGGCGGCCACGGCGCGAACCACGCAACGGCCAGCGCGGCCAGTGCCGACGTGACACGCCATTTGCGCGACGCAACTGCGATGCACGCGAGCACGGCGGCCAGCGCCGTTGCCGTCGCAGCGAACGCGAGTTGCCGCGTGAGTCCCGCGTCGATGCGCAGCGTCTCGAGCGCGATGCGATGGGCCCACGGCCACGCGGCTTGGCCATCGGCGTCGCCCGTCAGCCCGAGCGCATGCAGCACGCGCGCCAGCGCGATTTGCGTGCGATAGAGCCCTTGCAGAAACACGAGCGCCCAGTCGGCGAACGTCGGCGCGTTCATCGGCTACGTGCCCGCCGCATGGCGGCCCTTCGTCGAACGGCACCGCGCATCTACCAGCTCGCATCGAGCCCGAGGTGCCGCAACGCGTCGTGACGCAGTTCGGCAAGGCGCGCGTCGCCGCGATGGCGCGGGTAGGGCAGGTCGACGTGCAATTCGGCGACGATCTGCGCGGGGCGCGGCCCGAACACGATCACGCGCTGCGCGAGGAACAGCGCCTCCTCGACATCGTGCGTGACGAGCAGCGCGGAGAAGCCGTCGCGTTGCCACAGTGCGGTGAGTTCGGCCTGCATCGTGAGCCGCGTCAGCGAATCGAGCTTGCCGAGCGGCTCGTCGAGAATCAGCAGGCGCGGATCGTTGACGAGCGCGCGGGCCAGCGCGACCCGCTGCGCCATCCCGCCGGACAACTGATGCGGGAACACGTTCGAGAATTCCTGCAGCCCGACGCGCGCGAGCGCATCGTCGACGCGATGCTGCGACGCGCGCGCCACGCCACGCGCCTCGAGGCCGAGCGCGACGTTCGCGCGCACGCGCCGCCACGGGTACAGCGTCGGGTCCTGGAACACGACGATGCGCGACGGATCGGGTTGCTCGATCGGCACGCCGTCCTGTGCGATCGTGCCTTGCCGCGCGGCGTCGAGGCCTGCGACGAGGCGCAGCAGCGTCGATTTCCCGCAGCCGCTCGGGCCGAGCAGCGCGACGAATTCGCCGGCCGCGACCGACAGCGTGACGTCATCGAGCACCGGCAGCGCGCCGCCGGGGCCGTCGAACGCATGGCTCACGCGGCGGATGTCGATGCGCGCACCGCGCGGCGTCGTGGCGGCTGGTGCGGCGGCAACGGAAGAGGCAACGGAGGATTCGAGTACGGCGGCGCTCACCATTTGACGGTTCCTTTCTGCCACGCGAGCACGCGGTCGCGCACCGCGAACAGCAGCGCGATCAGCCCGGAAAACAGCAGCGCCATCACGATCAGCGCCGCATACATGTTCACGTACGATGCCCAGCCTTGCGCCCAGCTCAGGTACCAGCCGAGCCCCGACTTGACGCCCATCATCTCGGCGACGACCAGCACCGTGAACGATGCGCTCAGCCCCATGAAGATGCCGACGAACACGTGCGGCAACGCGGCCGGAATCGCGACGCGCAGCACGAGGAAGCGCGCGTTCGCGCCGAGCGTGCGCGCGACGTCGTAGTACTGCTTGTTGACGCTCGCGACGCCCGACCACGTGAGCACCGCGACCGGGAAGCCGGTTGCGAGCGCGATCAGGAACGCGGCCGCCGAATAGCTCGACGGGAAGAAGTAGAACGTGAGCGGCAGCAGCGCGGTAGCCGGCACGGGGCCGAGCACGCGCAGCACCGGATGCACCCAGTAGCCGATCCGGCGCGACCAGCCGATCGACACGCCGACCGCGAAACCGACCGCGACGCCGTACGCAAAGCCGAGCGCGAG
>NZ_JAAGPG010000863.1:0-2216 GCF_017104665.1 Burkholderia sp. Se-20378
GATACTGCCCCCCCCGAGCTCGACCTCCCTGCGCCCACTCTTCCCCTCCCGCCCGCCCTTCGTAGCTCGCCGTCCGCCTGCGGCAGGCTCCACAACCCGCCCCACATACCGGTCGGCGTCCGCCGTTCGAGCAGCACGGCTTCACCGTCGCGCAGCACGAGCATCCAGGTCTTGCGGGTCGGCACGGCCTTCTTCGGCCGCGCAGCCGGCAGTTCGCGCTGGCGGCCCGTCGATTGCGCGACGCAGTCGCCCGCGAACGGGCAGCGCGCGCAATCGGGCTTGCCGCGCACGCACAGCGTCGCGCCGAGATCCATCAGCCCCTGCGTATAAGCGCTCACGTCGGCCGCGTTCGCCGCGTCGGGCAACAGCGATTCGGCGAGCGCCCACATGTCGTTCTCGACGCGCTTCTCGCCCGGAAAGCCCTCGACGCCGAACACCCGCGCAAGCACGCGCTTCACGTTGCCGTCGAGGATCGTCGCGCGCGCGCCGTACGCGAACGACGCGATCGCCGCAGCCGTCGAGCGGCCGATGCCCGGCAATTCGGCCAGTGCGTCGGGCGTCGCCGGAAACGCACCGCCGTGCTCGGCAACGACGACCTGCGCGCAGCGGTGCAGATTGCGCGCGCGCGAGTAGTAGCCGAGCCCCGCCCACAGCGCCATCACGTCGTCGGTCGGCGCGGCCGCGAGCGCGGCGACGTCGGGGTAGCGTTCGAGAAAGCGCGTGTAATACGGGATGACGGTCGATACCTGCGTCTGCTGCAGCATGATTTCCGACAGCCAGATCCGGTACGGATCGCGGGTGTTCTGCCATGGCAGGTCGTGGCGGCCGTGCTCGCGCTGCCACGCGACCAGGCGCGTGGCGAACGTGCGATGCAGCGGCGTGACGGGGAACGGTGCGGGGGTGATGCGGGGCGGCTTCAAGTTATCTAATCGTGGAAAAAGGTTTCAACGCTGGCAGGTCGGGCAGAAATAGGTCGACCGCTGGCCCTGTACGATCTGGCGGATCGGCGTGTTGCATACGCGGCATGGCTGGCCCGCTCGGTCGTACACGAAGCAGTCGAGCTGGAAATAGCCGCTTTCGCCGTTGCTGCCGACAAAATCGCGCAACGTGCTGCCGCCGCGCTCGATCGCGTCGGCAAGCGTCGCGCGCACCGCGTCGGCCAGCCGCTCGTAGCGCGGCAGCGACACCTTGCCGGCGGCCGTCGTCGGCCGGATGCCGGCGCGAAACAGGCTCTCCGACGCATAGATGTTGCCGACGCCGACGACCATGTCGCCCGCGAGCAGCGCCTGCTTGACCGACACGGTGCGGCCGCGCGTGCGCGCGTGCAGCAGCGCGCCGGTGAACGCCGGCGAGAACGGCTCGACGCCGAGGCTCGCGAGGAGCGGATGCGCATGCACGTCGCCCGCTTCGCGCGGGTGCCACAGCACCGCGCCGAAACGGCGCGGATCGCGGAACCGCAGCACGAATTCGTCGAAGATCCAGTCGATGTGGTCATGCTTCGCGGCGACCGGCACGCCGTCCGCGGGCAGCACGCGCAACGTACCCGTCATGCCGAGATGGACGATGAACCAGCCCGCGTCGACCTCGAACAGCAGGTACTTGCCACGGCGCTCGACGGCGAGCACCTCGCGCGCGCGCAATTGCTCGGCGAGCCCGGCCGGCACGGGCCAGCGCAGCATCTCGGTACGGACGTCGACACGCTCGACGCGGCGGCCCGCGACAAAGGGCTCGATGCCCCGGCGCGTGACTTCGACTTCTGGCAACTCTGGCATGTTTTGCGGGTCTGAGACTGGATTCACGATCGTGCGTGTATTGTAGCGAGCGCGTTACAATCGGTTGAAACATCGAACGGATTTCCATGACCCTGCCCTCGAAGCTGCTTCAGAAGCGCCCCGCCGCCGTGCGCGGCGCGCGCGCCTTCCCGGTCCGCCGTGCACTCGGCGCCGCGCTGTTTGCCGCCTGGACCCTCACCGCCTTCCCGGCCCACGCGCAGGATCCGGCATCGGACGACGCGGAGTCGCAGGGCGCGTTCGAGCATGTGATGCCGGACGAGAAAAAGGATCTCCCCGGCGTTCCGCTGACGAGCCAGATCGTCTACCAGGTGCTCGCCGCCGAGGTCGCGCTGCAGCGTAACCAGCCCGCGCCGGCCTACCAGACCTACCTCGCGCTCGCCCGCGACACGCGCGATCCGCGCATGGCGCAGCGTGCGACCGAGC
>NZ_JAAGPG010000864.1:0-246 GCF_017104665.1 Burkholderia sp. Se-20378
TGGCCGGTGCATTAAAAAAAAAAAAAAAAAAATTAGAGAGACTATACCTCGCATCTCTGAACCTCTGACCGTACACACATTATGCACCATCACTGTACAACATCCTGTTTATCGCGTTAACCGTACTCACCGTCCAGTTCACCTCGACTTAACGACTAGATCATAGTGGACATACACTCTCTATACCACTATTTGTCCACCCATATTTAGTCCTGTCATGTATCTATCAGCCCACCTGACAACAAA
>NZ_JAAGPG010000865.1:0-2515 GCF_017104665.1 Burkholderia sp. Se-20378
AGGCGCGACGCTGCCGGCGATCGTCGTGAGCGCGCGTGCGGAGGCACTGCCCGAGGCGTACACCGGCGGTCAGGTCGCGCGCGGGGGCCGGCTCGGCATGCTCGGCAACGCCGACTTCATGGATGCGCCATTCAACATCACGAGCTATACCTCGGCGTTGATCGAGAACCAGCAGGCCGGCACTGTCGCCGACGTGCTGGAGAACGATCCATCGGTGCGCTTCACGACGTCGACCGGTCATATCGTCGAGAACTACACGATCCGCGGCTTCAACGTGATCGCCGACGATCTCGCGTTCAACGGGATGTACGGGCTCGCCCCATACGGTCACTCGCCCACCGAATTCATCGAGCGCATCGAAGTGCTGAAAGGGCCGAACGCGCTGCTGAACGGCATTTCGCCGAGCGGCGGCGTCGGCGGTGCGATCAACCTCGTCCCGAAGCGGGCGGGCGACACGCCGCTCGCGCGGCTCACCACCGACTACATCTCGGATGGCCAGTTCGGCGTGCACGCGGATCTCGGCCGGCGCTTCGGCGACAGGAACCAGGTCGGCATCCGTGTGAACGGTGCGTATCGCGACGGCCGCACGACGATGGACGGGCAGAACAAGAAGCGCGAGTTCGCGTCGCTCGCGTTCGACGTGAAGGGTGAGCGTGCGCGTTTCTCGCTCGATGCCTATACGGACACCGAACGTTTCGACAACGGCAGCCCGTGGATGGCGTCGTTCGCGAGCCAGGTCGTGAGCCCGCCGTCACCCGGCACGAACCTGCTGCGCGGCGCATGGGGCAAGCTCGACAACCAGGCCGTCGTCGCGCGCGGGGAACTCGACCTGACCGACCGGATTACCGCCTACGCGGGGATCGGCGGCCTCAGCTATCGCTACGCGGGTTTCATCAACGGGACGCGGGCCGGCGCGATCCAGCCGAACGGCAACTATCGCGCGGTGACGTACAACCAGAACGGCTATACCGACACGACGTCGATCGAGGCCGGCGCCCGCGCCCGGTTTCGCACGGGGCCCGTCAGCCATCAGGTGTCGCTCGGCGTGACGTCGCTGCAGATCGAGGCCGGCACGATCAACCGGACGAGCGCGATGTTCGCGTCGAACATCTACGCGCCGATCGATCCGCCGCTCGCGCCGTCGCCGGGCCCGGCGCCGAAGACGTCGGAGTCCGCGCTGACGAGCGTCGCGCTGGCCGATACGCTGTCGCTCGCACGCGATCGCGTGCAGCTCACGGTCGGGTTGCGCAGTCAGCGCGTCCATGCGAAGACCTATGCGGCCGCGACAGGGCTGAAGACCGCGGACTACAACGAAACCGCGCTGACGCCTGCGTTCGCACTCGTCGTCAGACCGTTCGGGCCGGATGTGTCGCTGTATGCGAATTATGTCGAAGGGCTGACCCAGGGCGACACCGTGTCCGACGTCACCGCGAAGAACTATGGCCAGATGTTCGCGCCGTACAAGAGCAAGCAGGTCGAGGTCGGTGCGAAATGGGAGACCGACACCTTCGCGAACACGCTGTCGCTGTTCCAGATCACGAAGCCGAGCATGCTGAAGGACCCCGCGATCAACCTGTACAGCGCCGATGGCGAGCAGCGCAACCGCGGCGTCGAATGGAACGTGTTCGGCCAGGTGGTGCCGCGGCTGCGCGTGCTGGGCGGCGTCGCGTACACGCAGGCGCTGCTGACGCACACGGCCGGCGGCGTTTATGACGGCAACACGGCGTACGGCGTGCCGAAATGGACGGCGAACCTCGGCCTCGAATGGGATACGCCGTGGGTGCAAGGGCTGACGCTGTCCGGTCGCGCGGTGGCGACGAGCGCGCAGTTCGTCAACTCGACGAACACGCAGCGCATCCCCGGCTGGACCCGGTTCGATCTCGGCGCGCGCTACGCAACGCAGGTCGCCGGCAAGGCGGTCGTGCTGCGCGGCGCCGTCGAGAACGTCGCGAACCGCACGTTCTGGGCCGGCACGTTCAACGACGGTTACGTCACGCAGAACGCGCCGCGTACCTTCAAGGTGTCGGCCACCATCGACTTCTGAGGCGCACGATGATGACTCTCCGGAACCGGGCTACGCGCATGGCGTGTACGTGGCGTGTCGGTGTGGTGCTGGCGGCGATCGTTATGTCGACCGCGCACGCGGAAGGCACGTTCGCGACGGGCGAGGTGGTGACGGGCAATGTGGCGCGCGAACCGACGGCGCACGCGCTGGCGCTCGATGCCGGTACGTTCGTCCAGGGGCGTCTCGAAGGCGCGGCGGCGACTGTCGATCTCGCGACGGGCGACGGCCGCCATCTGCGGCGACTCGTGACGGCCGATGGCCAATCGCGCGATTTCATGTTCGTCGCGCCGGCGGACGGCGGCTATGTGTTGCAGGTGTCGGCGCCGGAGGCCGGCGCACCGTCGTCTGACGGCCGGCGAGCCTACCGGCTCGCGATCGTGAATCGCGTGCCGCGCGCGCAGCAGCGTGCACCCGTGCCCGGCATCGCGAGCCCGCGCGTCGCGACGCTCG
>NZ_JAAGPG010000866.1:0-2345 GCF_017104665.1 Burkholderia sp. Se-20378
GACGTGTCTCTGTGGTTCTGTCGGGGGGACCGGGGAGGCCGGTCGGGTGGAACAGCCCGGGAAAGGTCAGCATGGGGGTGCCGGCCATGAAACCCGTGAACAGGTAGCCGCCCGCGAGCACGAGCAGCGGCCGCTGGCGCAGGATCGCGTACTGGCCGAGCAGCAGGCCGGCCGTCACCATGTCGTTGACGACGATCGCCGACTGGTACACGGGGATGAACGCCGCTCCCGGCGCCAGCGGCCTGCCGGCGAACGGCGCAAGCGCGGCGAAGATCACGGCGGAGATGAGCACGGTCGCGAGCGCGAGCCGCCGTTCGCGTCGGCCCGGCGGCAGCGACGACATGAACAGGCGCGACGCGTCCGGGTTGTCGTCGTCCGGCGGCGAGGGCGGGAAGCGGAAGGCGGCCGTCATGCGTCGCCGCCGGGGTCGAGGTCGTGGCGCACCGCGTAGCGGATCAGCGCCGCTTCGTGCGGCAGTTCCATCTTCTCGAGGATCCGTGTCTTGTACGTGCTGACCGTCTTCGCGCTGAGCGCGAGTTCGGTCGCGATCTGCGTGACGGTCTGGCCCGCGACGATGCGGCGCATCACGTCGAGCTCGCGCGCGGACAGCCGTTCGTGCGGCAGCGTCGCGGCCGGCGTGCGCAGCGTGAGCGCGAGACTTTCGGCCGCCGACGGGCTCACGTAGACGCCGCCCGCGGCCACCTTGCCGACCGCCTCGACGAGCTCGGCGGTCGCGCTGTCCTTCGTCAGGTAGCCGGTTGCGCCGGCCTTGAACGCGCGCGCCGCGTACTGCGCTTCCGCATGCATCGTCAGCACGAGCGTGCGCAGCGACGGCGCGTGGCGCTTCACCAGCCGGATCAGCTCGATGCCGGTCGGCGCGGGCATCGACAGGTCGAGCAGCAACACGTCGGCGGCGCCGCGCTCGACCAGCGCGAGCGTGGCCGAGCCGTCGCTCGCCTCGCCGACGATTTCGAAACCGCCGGCCGTTTCCAGGATGTAACGCAGTCCGTCCCGCATGACTGCGTGATCGTCAGCCAGAATTACCCTGATCATCTAGCGATCCTCTTCGGGATGACGCCGCGCACTGCTGTCCAATGGTCGCCGCGGCCGTTCTTCTGATCAATATATTCCGCCGAATCCAAAAACGGTACACATCCGGGAAATTTTCGAGATAGATGATCGCGGAATGTGTACTGAAACGAAATAATCGCGGGGAAAAGATATGCGGCGGAGCGGGTGTGGGTCAGGGTATTCCCTGGTGACTGCAGCGACCTGAACAGGACGGCGCCGCGTGCCACGAGCCGCCCCGCGAACCGTGCCGATTCGGGACTAAACTGGTGCCCGATGCCACGACAACCGCCCGAGGAGCCCCGTGATGATCGATCTTGCCGATATCCTGCCGTCCGCGCTGCCCGCCGCCGTCGCATGGGCCGAAGCCGAGGCGGCGCGCGGGATCGCGCAGGGTGCGCCGCTGACGCCGGCGCAGGCCGACGACGCGCGCACGGTGGGCGTCGCGCAGCCGGAGCGGATCCGCGTGGTGATCGTCGACCGCATGCCGTTTCCCGAGGTGCCTTCGCTGGCCGCGATCGCTCGCGACACGGGGCTCCTGGCGCCGGGGACGATCGGACTCACGCTCGGCCATGCGGTGTACGTGCTGCGCGGGCAGGACACGCGCCGCCTGCTGACCCACGAATTCCGCCACGTGCATCAGTACGAGGCTGCCGGCTCGATCGGCGCGTTTCTCGCGCGCTATCTGCAGGAGATCGCGACGGTCGGCTACCACGACGCGCCGCTCGAGGCCGACGCGCGGCAGCACGAGTTCGATTGACCCGTCACGCCGGCGCGACCGCGCGCACCTCCCGATGAACGTTTCCCCTGCCATCGCCGGCCCGGTGTTCGCACACCGGGGCGCCCCGCCTTGGAGCGTGCGATGAGCGACACGATCCACGCGTGGATCGGCGCGATCGGCGCACATCCGCTGCTCGTGCTCGCGATCGTGTTCGTGACGGCCTGCGCCGAGGCGATCGCGCTGATCGGCACGGTCGTGCCGGCCGGCGCCGTAATGTTCGCAGCCGGTGCGCTGATCGGCGCGGGCGCACTCGACGGCTGGACGACCATCGGTGTCGCGGCGGTCGGCGCCGTGATCGGCGACGGGATCAGCTACGAACTCGGGCGGCACTATCGCGGCGTGATCCGCAATGCGTGGGCGCGCTTCGGCTATGCGGCCGCCTATGCGCGCGGAGAGGAGTTCGTGCTGCGCCATGGCATGAAGAGCATCGTGCTCGCACGCTTTCTTGCGCCGGTGCGCGCGGTCGTGCCGGTCGTCGTCGGCTGCGCGACGCTGC
>NZ_JAAGPG010000086.1:0-23595 GCF_017104665.1 Burkholderia sp. Se-20378
CCCTGTTCGTCGCGCTGCCCGCCGAGCGCGCCGTTGCCGGATCCCATCCGGTACTGACCGTCCTCGACGGCAACGCGCTCTTCCCGCTCGCCGCGCAACTCGTGCGCAACCGGCGCGCGCGCCCTGACACCGCGCCCGATCCGGAACCCGTCGTGATCGGCATCGGTTATCCGACTGACGCCGCCTACGACATGGCCGCCCGCGCAGACGACTACACGCTCGCGCCGCTGCCCGACGGCCGCGGTGCCGTCGCCGACCGCCTGCTCGATTTCATCGAACACGACGTGCAGCCCTGGCTCGCGCAACAGGTGGCCGTCGACCCGGCACGCCAGACGCTGTTCGGTCATTCGTACGGCGGCCTGCTGACGCTGTACGCGATGCTGACGCGCCCGCACCTGTTCACGCGGTATGTCGCGGCAAGCCCGTCGATCTGGTGGGGCGACCGCGCGCTGCTGCCCTATGCGGACCGTTTCGCCGCGCAAGCGGCGCCGCTCGCGCCCGCGCTGCGGCTGCTCGTGACAGCAGGCAGCCTCGAAGAAGGCGCGCCGAATCCCGACGCCGAACGCATGCGCCGGCAACAGGCGCGCAAGCAGCTCAGCTCGGCGCGCGATTTCGTCCGGCGCGTCGGCGCCCGCCCGGGGCTCGACGCGACGTTCCGCCTGATCGACGGAGAAGATCATGGCGGCGTCGTGGTGCCCAGCGCGATGCTGGCGGCGCGCATCGCGGCCGAAGCCGTCGCGGGAGAGGCCGCATGAGCGCTGCGTCGCCCGCATCGTCGCCGTCGTCCCGCTCGTCCGCTTCGCTGAAGCTGCGTTACCGCGCAGTCGCCGCGCGGCGGGTCGGCGCGCTGATGCTCCTCGCCTGCGTGCTCGGCACCCTGCTCGTCGTCGACATCGGCACCGGCCCGTCGCCGTTCCCGATCGCGGATCTGGTCGCCGGACTGTTCCGGCCGGACGCGCTGCCGCTCGAGCAGCGCGTGATCCTCTGGGACGTGCGCCTGCCGTATGCGCTGATGGCCGTGCTCGTCGGCGCGTCGCTCGGCCTCGCCGGCGCGGAAATGCAGACCGTGCTGAACAACCCGCTCGCGAGCCCGTTCACGCTCGGCATGTCGGCCGCCGCGAGCGTCGGCGCGTCGCTCGTCGTGATCTCGGGCTGGCATGTCGTGCTCTGGAACGAGAACGTCGCGCTGTCGCTCGGCGCGTTCGGCTGCGCGAGCCTCGCGACGCTGCTGATCGTCTGGCTCGCGTGGCGCCATGGCGCGACGACCGAAACCGTGGTGCTGTTCGGCATCGGCCTGATGTTCAGTTTCGAAGCGCTGCTGTGGCTGCTGCAGTTTCTCGCCGACGCGAATGCGCTTCAGCAGATCGTCTTCTGGAGCATGGGCAGCCTCGCGCGCGCGACGTGGGGCAAGATCGCACTGCTGTCGTGCATGCTCGCCGCGTGCGCGTTGTGGGCGAGCTTCGACGTCGCGTCGCTGACGGCGCTGCGCGCCGGCGACGAACAGGCGCGCAGCATGGGCATCGCCGTCGAGCGGCTGCGACTCGTCGCGCTGGTGCGCATCAGCCTGCTGTCGGCCACCGCGCTGTCGTTCGTCGGCACGATCGGTTTCGTCGGTCTCGTCGGGCCGCACGTCGCGCGACTGCTCGTCGGCGACGAGCATCGCTACTACCTGCCCGGCGCCGCCCTCGCCGGCGCGATCATGCTGGCCGGCGCCTCCGTGCTCAGCAAGGCGCTGATCCCGGGGGTGACGCTGCCGATCGGGATCATCACCGCGCTGGTCGGCGTGCCGCTGTTCATGATCCTCGTCAGCCGGCGCAGGAGGCTCGATGGATAAGCGCACGCTGTGCATCGACGACCTGGTCGTGCGTTATGGCGCGAAGGTCGTGCTCGACCGGTTGTCGCTCGCGCCCGTGGCACCGGGCACGATGGTCGGATTGCTCGGATCGAACGGCGTGGGCAAATCGACGCTGCTGCGCGCACTCGCCCGGCTCGCGGCCACGCGCGGCCATGCGGCGTTCGGGGGATTCGACCTGCTGCGCGGCGCGCGCCGGGAACACACGCGACAGGTCGGCTACCTGCCGCAGACGCTGCCGCAACCGTCATCGCTGCTCGTGTACGAGGCCGTACGCAGCGCGTTGCGCGCGACCTGCCCCGGTTTGCCCGACGCGGCCCGCGACCTGCGCCTGCAGAACGTGTTCGAACGCCTGCGGCTGCAGTCGCTTGCGATGTCGCCGCTCGAGCGGCTGTCCGGCGGACAGCGACAGATGGTCGGACTCGCGCAGGTACTCGTGCGCGACACGCCGTTGCTGCTGCTTGACGAACCGACGAGCGCGCTCGACCTGCGCTGGCAGTTGCTCGCACTGGAAGCGGTCGGGGACGCGGCACGCCGACATGGCGCGGTCGTACTGGTCGCGATGCACGACCTGAATCTCGCGTCGCGATTCTGCGACCGGCTCGTGCTGCTGGGCACCGACGGTCTCGTTGCCGACGGCGCACCGGCCGAAGTCCTGACACCGCCGCACCTGCGGCGCGCGTATCGCGTCGACGCCCGGGTCGAACGCACGACGGCCGGCGACTACGTCGCACTCGCGGAGCGTGCCATGACGGATGACCCACAGGAAGCGTACGACGCCTGAGCGCGAACCGGTCGTCGCGCCGACGACCGGTTCGGTTTGCCGGCATCAGGCCTGCTTTGCCGTGCATGCGGTTGCATCGAACGTCGATAACAACGCGCGCCGACGCATGCAAAGCGGCATAGAATCGCGCGGCGGGGCCGTCGGGTCCCGACCCGCCGCGACCTCGGCAAACGAACGCGCGGCGGCCCGCTCCTCGAACCTGCAAGGACGATCGCGTGATGCGCGCATACCGACTTCTGCTGACGGCCGCCACCACGGCCATGCTTGCCGGCCGGGCCGCTGCGGCCCAGCCGGTGCCCGTCACCGCGGCACCGGCCCAGAACTGCCCGTCGCCGTCGTTCGAACGCTACCCCGTGCGCGCCATGCCCGCGCCACACGCCACGGCCCACGCGCCACGACTGACCAGCAAGGAAGCCCGCCTCTACCGCACCGTCATTCGCGACGAATTCACGCAACCAGCCAATTTTGCCGGCCACTATCGCGTCGCGATCTGGGGCTGCGGAACCGATTGCCGGAATTTCGCGATCGTCGACAAGTACACGGGCGCGACCTACACGATGCCCGGCGTGCAGGCCATCGCGGGCGTGATGGGCAACGACGAGGAGCGCGTCGATTTCCGACCCGGCAGCAGGCTGCTGATCATCGCCGGCTGCTTCAACGACGATTGCGACGACAACAGCGCGAAGGCCGCCCAGTTCTTCTACGAGTGGACCGGCACGCAGTTGCGTCGGATCGGCGCCTGTCCGCTGGCGATCGAGCCGCTGCAGTAGCCGGCCGATGGATGCGCAAGCCGCCGCTCGCCGCGACTTGCGCTATCGTTCCTCCGGTACACCTTGAACGGCGCACCCACCCGCGATGTCCATTCGCCTCAGTTTCGACGACGGCCCCGGCCCGTCGACGCCCCTCTTGCTCGATGTCCTGCACGCCGTGTCCTGCCAGGCGACCTTCTTCCTGCTCGGCCAGCATCTCGCCGGCGCGCTCGACGTCGCGGCAAGAATGGCAAGCGAAGGCCATCGACTCGGCAATCACACGCATTCGCACGCGAAGCCCGGCGCGCTCGCGGACGATGCGCTGATCGACGAGATCGAGACGACCGACGCGCTGATCCGCGAAGCCTATCGCCGCGCCGGTGTTCCGGCTCCGGACACGATTCCGTTGCGCCTGCCTTACGGACTGATGCCGCAGGACAACCGCGCTGGCGTGCTCGCGCGGCTGCAGCGCAAACACACGGGCTGGACCGCGATACTGGACGACTGGCGGCGGCCAGCGCCGTCGCCACAGGCCCTGTTCGACGCGATGCGCGCACATGTCGACGCCAGCTCGGCGCCGCAACATGACGTGCTGTTCTGCATGCACGACGGATCGCGGCACGGCGAGGCGCGGCCCAACACGGTCGAAGCGGTGCGCCTGTTCCTGCTGTTCCTGAATCGGCAGCGCTGACGAAGCAGCCGGCTAGCGTTCCGGCGCCGCGCCATCCAGCAACTGCCGCCAACCACCGAGAAAGCCGATGCCCGGCCCCGGTGTCCACAGGCCGCGCTGTGCAGCTTCGAGATGGATCAGCGTCTGGTCCGCGCAGAACAGGCCCATCAGTGCCTCGCGGCGGCCGTGCATCCAGTCCGGCACGACGTCATCGGCTCGCGTCGCTGCATAGGCTCGCAGGCCGGCCTCCCAGCGCTGCGCATCGAATACGAAGCCATCGTCCCTGCCCGCATCGCGCGACAGCGCGAACAGCGCAAAGGCCGCTTCGAGCCACTGCGAACCCTGCCCGACATCGTCGAAATCGAGCACGCCGTTCACCGCATGCCCCACGTACAGCAGGTTGCCCGCGTGATAGTCACCGTGCAGCCAGTGCACCGCCCCCGTCAGCCAGCCCGCGGCAGCGTCCAGATGTGCGCCGATCCGACGAATCATCGTCTCGTAGTGACCGCTCAAGTGCCCCGGCAACGACGGCGCGGCACGCGCCGCCACGCGTGCGTGGCGCGCCGACAACCAGGCCAGCGGCGCCGATTCAGTCACGGGTACCGCCGCCATCGCCGCATGCAGATGCGCAAGCGCACGCATCGCATCGATCGCGCCCGCCTCCGCATCGTCCGGCAGGCCGGGGCTGCCGTCGATATGCTCGAACAGATGCAGCCAGCTGCCATCGGGCAACTGCACACCGGACTGTGCGTCCACGGTCGGCCGCAGTCGCGGCAGTGCAGGCAGCATCGGTGCCGTACGCGACGGGCCGAGATGGCCGAGTATCGCCGCCTCGCGATGCACCTGCTCGACCGGCTTGCCGGACCATGACACGCGCAGCACCGCGCGCCCCGCATCGCACTCGACGAGGTACGTTTTGTTAGTATGGCCCGACGCCAGCGCCTGCATGTGCGCCGGCCCGATGTTCCAGTACCGGTGAAGCCACGGTTCCAGCGTTTTCACGTCACTCCTACTCGTTGCATTGACCATGTCAGAGCGTCCCTCGGCCCGCATGCGGGACATCAATATCGAATGGCTGACGCGCGCGGCCGAATTCGACCATCTGTTCCAGACGCGCTGGCTCGGCGAGCGCTTCTTCCATCTGCCCGGCGACATGCTCGCGCTCCAGGAACTGATCTGGCGCGCGCGTCCCGACTGCATCGTGCAGACCGGCATCGCGGCGGGCGGCGGTGTCGTATTCTCCGCGTCGATGCTGGAACTCGCCGGCGACAACGGCCATGTCATCGCGATCGAGCCGCGCCTGCGCGACGAGGTCCGGCAGCGCCTGCAATCGCACCGGCTCGCCCACCGCATGACGCTGATCGAAGGCGAATCGTGCGCGGCCGACACGGTCGCGTCGGTGCGCGCACGGATCGATGACGACGCACGCGTGATGGCGATCCTCGATCTCACGCACACCCACGCACACGTGCTGCGCGAACTCGAATGCTATGCGCCGCTCGTGACGCCCGGCAGCTACGCGATCGTGATGGACACCATCATGGAGTACCTGCCCGCGTCGATGTTCGACGGCAAGCCGTACGGCAAAGGCAACAACCCGGCCACCGCCGCGCATGAATTCGTCGCCCGCGACGGCCGGTTCGAGGTCGACTACGACATCGAGGACCGCGTCCTCATGACGCTGTCGCCAGGCGGTTTCCTGAAGCGAGTGCGCTGATCAGGCGCGCTGCCTCGGCAGACCCGTCGCGCGACGCATAGCTCGCACGAATCCGCGCCGCCTGCTCGCGCAACGTCCCGGGCCGCAACAGGCGTTCGAGCGCATCGGCAATCTCCGCCACGCCGGCCTGTTGCAGATCCAGCACGCACCCCGCACCGGCCCGCTCGACGAAGTGCGCCGAATGGAACTGGTCGTTGCAGAACGGCGACAGCAGCATCGGCACGCCGCAGGCAAGCGACTCCATCACCGAATTCGCGCCGCCATGGCTGACGAACGCATGCGTGCGCCGCAGCAGCGCCAGTTGCGGCACGTAACGCACCGCGACCACACGCTCGTCGTCGGCCGGCAGCAGATCCGAATCGACCAGTTCGCCCACCGACAACACCAGTTGCGCCGACGTCGCGCGCGTCGCATCGACGACCTTCGCAAACACGTCGGGATGGTAGTAAAGCTGGCTGCCGAGCGACATGTAGACGAGCGGACGAGCGGCATCGAGGCGTTCCCACGGGAACGGCGTCTCGTCGCCGCGCGGTCCGGACGGCGTTGCCGGACCGACCAGCTCGACACCGGGCGGCGGCGCACCGACCAGCGCGTCGGTCGTGAACGCGAGCGTCAGGTGCGGTGAAAGGATGTCGCAACCGCGAAACCGCGCATCGAGCCCGTAGCGCGCGAACAGCCGCGTGCGTTCCGGCGTGAGCCATCGCACCGTGCGCAGCAGTTCCGAATCGAGATCGTCCGGCAGCACCGGATTCAGCGAATTCGACATCGAGACCCACGGCAGTCCTTCCAGCTCCGCCGCGATCGCCGCCGCATAGAGCAGCGGATCGATCACGACCACGTCGGGCCGCCAGTCACGCAGCACCGTGCGGATGCCGTCCACCTGCGCGGGTGCGAGATCGATCAGCAGCGTGCGGATCCAGCGCCGCAGCCAGTCCGCGTCGCGAATGTTCGCGGCGAAGCTCGCGCCGCGCGACAGGTCGTGGCGCTCGGGCGTCTCGCGCGGCCCGACGAATTCGAAGCCGCCGGCACCGTCGAGCTGTGCGCTGATGTCGGCCGGCGCATAGAACGCGACGTCGCAGCCGGCGGTGCGCAAATGCTGGGCCGGGCCGATGCACGGATTGACGTGCCCTTTCTCGGGCACCACGCAGAACAGGATGCGTTTCATGAACGGCTCAGGTTGGGCGATGCGCGGCATCGAGGTGGTCGAAATGATCGAGGATCAGCGACAGCGTCGTCCACAGCACGCGTTCGTGGTCCGTCTGCAGTGTGGGCGCGGCGAGGCCGAGCGTATCGGCCAGCGCGTGCGTGCGGTCGCGATCGAGCAGCGCCGCGAGGTCCATCGCCGGGGCGAGCCGCCCGCGCTTGGGGCCGTGCACGAGCCGGTCCGGCAGGTTCAGGCGCGCACCGAGATCGCGCAGGCATTGCTTGTCCGGATCGGGCGCGATGCTCGTCAGATGCGCGACGACGGCATCGTCGACGAACGGCGGATGCAGGTCGACCGACGCCGCATCGAACAGCGCATGGCACAGCGGCAGATAGTTGGCCGACTGATCGCGGCGCAGCACCTGATCCGCGCCGTCGCCGGTAATGGCCACCTCGACGCCGTCCGCGGCCATCGCCTCGGCGAGCAGCAGCTTCGCGACCGGATGCAGGTTGAACATCGGTTCCTCGACCGCATGCGTCGTCCTCGGCAGCGCCGCGACGAAATCGGCCTCGTTCGCGCGCACGATCTTCACGCTCGCCTGCATCTGCGCGGCCAGTTCGAGCGCGGCATCGCGTTCGCAATAGTCGGGCATGTCGGTCACGAGGACGTAGGACGTCACGTGCCGATGCGCGCCGAGTTCGCGCAGCAACGCGAGCAGCAGCGCCGAATCGAGCCCGCCGCTCAGCGCCAGCGCGACGCGCTTGCCGCTGTCGAGCGCACGTTGCAGCGATGCGCGCAGCACGGTTTCCAGATCGGCACGCTGCGGCCGCTCGAGTGCCGGCTGCACGGCCAGCCCTTGCGGCGAACGAATCAGCGCATGGCCGGGCGGCACCGCGCGCACGTCGCGCAACACGGTGCGGCCGACCAACCGCTCGCCGCTCAGGTAGCCCGCGATGGCCGCCGCGTCCGGCTCGCCAGCCGGTTGCCCCGCCGCGTGCAGGACGGCCCCGATGCCGGACGCCGTCGCACCGCTGCGCGGATGGTAGTGAAGCCGGTCGAAGCCGAACAGGTCGCGCGTGCCGACGATCATGGATAACGAGCCTTCAAGGAGTCCACTTCAATGCGTTTGAGGATGCGATGCGGCGCCACCGGCGCGCTGCCGCCCTGGCAATGCAGGCACGCTTCGAGCGGCGCCTCGCGTTGCAGATAGGCAAGCATCGCGTCGAGCATGTCAGCGTCGTCGCGCAGCGGCAGGCCGTCGGATTGAAAATCCTTCTCGCCCTTGTAGAGCGTATGAAAATGCGCCGGACGCGTGCAGGTGTAGAACATGCCGTCGCGAATCATATGGCAGCGCTCGCGGATCCAGCAATCGTGATAAAGGCGCTGCGCTTCGCCGCGATCGGTGCCGGGCTCCGCGCGGTTCATCGTCGTGAACACGTCCTGCACCTTCCAGTTCAGGCGCACGTCGAAGCGTGCGGCCTGGCGCTCGATGTGCGCGACCAGGTCGGGCGACAGCGACGGCTTCGGATAGCGCGAGATCGTCAGCGCATCCACCGCCTGCCAGAACGCGTCCGTCATCTCGCCGAGCTTCAGGCCGTTCGTCGTGACGGAGATCACGGGCGCGATGCCCGTTACGCGCACGCGCTGGACGAGTTCGACGAGCGCCGGATGCAGCAGCGGTTCGCCGCCGACCAGCTTGAACATCCGCGGGCGCAGCACCTTTGCCGCCTTGCGCAGATCGGCCTCGAGCGATTCGGGGCTCGCGTACCACTCGGGCAGCAGCGGCGACAGCGAGCAACATTCCGCGCAGGTCAGGTTGCAGTGATCGACGATATGCGCTTCCAGCGAGCGCGTCAGCACGCGCCCGTCTTCGACGCGGTAATCGCGATCCAGCGGCGGCGGAAACACATGCTGCCGCTCGGCCGGCGGCGTCGGATTCGACATCCGGTTCAGATTCGCATTCACTTCAGCGTCCTGCTTCGATGCAACGGGAAAAGAAATCGACCAGACGGTCGCGCGCATCCACCATCGCGGACGCCATCGTCACCGCGCCGTTCAGATGCGATGCAAAGCGCGAAGGATCGTCGAGCCAGCCTTGCACGACCCAGAGCTTGAGCGCGTGCTGCAGGCACGCGGCATCGACCGCCCATGCGATACCCGCGGGATCGACCGGCCGGGTCCGCCGATAGGCCAGCACGAACGCTTCCGCCAGATGCGGCGCCTCCAGCGGCAGATGGTTCAGGCAACGCACCAGTTCGTATTCGCGCGGTGCGCCGATCGATGCTTCCCAGTCGAGGATGAGCGGCGGCAGCGTGCCCGTGAACAGATAGTTGAACTGGTTGTAGTCGTTGTGGATCGGGTACTGCGGATCGTCGGCGGGAAACGCGTCGATGCTGCCTGGATAGTAGCGGTCGAGCATGCGCAGCGCGAGATCGACGTAGCGGCGCAGGTTTTCGGCGCTATCGTTCGAGCGTGCGCGATCCAGTGCGTCGTGCAGGCTGCGGCGCACCGCGTCCGCGTCGATCGCGGTCAGCCGTGCGCGGATCGTGTCGAGCTGTGGCAGATGAAGCTGTTCGAGGCTCGTGTGCAACGCGCCCAGACTCTCGCCGAGTGCATCCCATTCGGCCAGCGAAAAAGTGTCGTAGGTCCTGAACTGCCCGGTTTCCCAGCGCGTCAGCATCGCGTGGGAATTGGAACCCGTCCACAGCGATGCGCCGGCTGCCGTGCGCTTCAGCGCCTGCACATGGAAACGCGAATCGCTGTGCGTCTCGAAGTGCGCGAGCACGGCGGCTTCCTTGGCCGCGCGCGCGCGATGTTCGGACGCGTAGAGCTTGACCGCTACGCCGCCGCCATCGGTCGGCAGGTGCCACACGCGTTCGCCGACCTGGCGCGGCGGCCCGCTTCGGCCCAGCGCATAGGCATCGCGAATTTCGTCGAAGGTCGCGGCGAGCGAGTCCATTCAGATATGCTCGCCCGGCCCGTATCGATACGGATGGCCGGTCAGGAACGTGTTGTGCCCGACGTAGCGCACCTTGTACATCGCCGGGCGAAACAGCACCGAGGAAGCGTTGTTCGCGATGCCGAGCAGCGGATACAGGTCCTGCCGCACGAAGAACGCATTGTTGCCCATGTCGTCGCAGCAGACGAGTTCATAGCCCTTCTGCCTGCCGAGATGGACGAGCGATTCGAGGCTCGCGCCGTAATACGTCGAGCCGTCCCATTCGTGATCCGGGTTGAAGCACATGACCCAGCGCTCGGGCGGCGTGTAGTACGGGTTGTATTCGATCACGACGATGCGCGGCTGGAATGCCTGCAGGCCGCGCCAGACCCAGTAGTCGTTGCCGTCGATGTCGATCGACAGCAGATCGAATTCGGCGGGCGTGTTCGCATCGGCGAGCAATGTGTCGATCGCGTCGGGTTGAACACGGTCGTGGTGCAGACTGACGCGATCCGCTCCCGCGTAGTGAGCGGCAAGCTTGCCGAAGCGGTATGCACTGCCTTCCACCAGCACGCCGGACCAATCCTGTTCACGCAGCAGCCGCGCGGTGTTGCTGTTGCGCAGGCCGTCGCTTGCGCCGATATCGACGCAGAAGCGGTTGGTCGGCGCGATCCGCTCCATCAGGCGCGACAGGATGCCCTCCTCGGTGCCCTGCGCATACAGGCTTTGCGCAAGGCCGGACAGATCGAGCGGGAAAGGATGGTCCTGCATCGAGGGGGCGGCTCCGGGTCGGAAATTAAGGGTGGTATTCGGAGCGTAATTTACCTGAAGTCGATTGACGGATGGAAACGGGGATGCGCGACGCTGCCGTGCTTTACCGACACGGAAATGAAAAAGCCCGCATCGACAATACTGTCGATGCGGGCTCGATGCGCTTCTGGCGGCTTCGCGCCGCTATGCGCCCCGGCTGCGTCTACTGCCTGGGCAACACATGAACGGAAGCGTCAGGACAATTACTCCTGCCCCTGACTCGTCAGGAACTCCTCGTAATTGCCACCGAAGTCGAACAGCGTGCCATCCGTACGCACTTCGATGATCCGGTTCGCCAGCCCGCTCACGAACTCGCGGTCGTGCGACACGAAGATCAGCGTGCCTTCGAACTGCTCGAGCGCGATCTGCAGCGACTCGATCGACTCCATGTCCATGTGGTTGGTCGGCTCGTCCATCAGCAGCACGTTGTGGCGGCCGAGCATCAGCTTGCCCCAGATCATGCGGCCCTTCTCGCCGCCCGACAGCACCTTCACCGACTTCTTGATGTCGTCCGACGAGAACAGCAGGCGGCCCAGCGTGCCGCGCACCATCGTTTCGTCGTCGCCGTCCTTGCGGTACTGGTCGATCCAGTCCATCAGCGTGATGTCGTTCGGGAACTCTTCGTACGTGTCCTGCGGCATGTAGCCGACATTCGCGTTCTCGGACCACTTCACCGTGCCGTGCTCGAGCGCGAGCGCGCCGAGCAGCGAACGCAGCAGCGTCGTCTTGCCCGCGCCGTTCTCGCCGATGATCGCAATGCGCTCACCCGGCTGCACCGACAGGTTGAAGTTCTGGAAGATCGTGCGCTCGTACTTCTTCGTGATGTCTTCGGCCACCACCGCAACGTTGTGCAGCTTCTTCTCGAACTCGAAGCGAATGAACGGGTTCTGGCGCGACGACGGCTTGAATTCCTCGATCTTGATCTTGTCGATCTGCTTCGCACGGCTGGTCGCCTGGCGGGCCTTCGACTTGTTCGCCGAGAAGCGGCGCACGAAGTCCTGCAGTTCCGCGACACGTTCCTTGGCACGCGTGTTCGCCGCGGCCTGGCGCTCGCGCGCCTGTGCCGATGCGAGCATGTAGTCGTCGTAGTTGCCCGGCCAGACCTTCAGCGTACCGAAGTCCATGTCGGCCATGTGCGTGCACACCGCGTTCAGGAAGTGACGATCGTGCGAGATGATGATCATCGTCGAGTTGTACTCGTTGAGCGTGTGCTCGAGCCAACGAATCGAGTTGATGTCGAGGTTGTTGGTCGGTTCGTCGAGCAGCAGCACGTCCGGCTTCGAGAACAGCGCCTGTGCGAGCAGCACGCGCAGCTTCCAGCCCGGCGCGACGTCGCTCATCGTGCCGGTGTGGAATTTCTCCTCGATGCCGATGCCGAGCAGCAGCGCGCCCGCGCGCGCCTCGGCGTCGTAGCCGCCGTATTCGGCGAACTTGCCTTCGAGCTCGGCGGCGTGCATGTAGTCGTCGTCGGTGGCTTCCGGGTTCGCGTAGATCGCGTCACGCTCGGTCATGGCGGCCCACATCTCGGTGTGGCCCATCATCACGACGTCGAGCACGCGCACGTCTTCGTACGCGAACTGGTCCTGGCGCAGCTTGCCGAGACGCACGTTCGGCTCCAGCGCGACGTTGCCGGCGCTCGACTCGAGGTCGCCGCCGAGGATCTTCATGAACGTCGACTTGCCACAGCCGTTCGCGCCGATCAGACCATAGCGGTTGCCCTCGCCGAATTTGACCGAGATATTCTCGAACAAGGGCTTCGGCCCGAATTGCATCGTGATGTTGGCAGTAGAAAGCACGGCAGGTCCCGTTAAAGGATAAATCGACGGAAAACCGTGTATTTTAGCAGGTGTCGGAGAAACTGCCGACCACGCCGTTCCGCCAGCGCATTTCAGCCCCCCTGGCCCGCCGCCCGGCGGCCCGCCAATACGACGGCGCGCGCCGCACCGCCGCCTTACCGGAATCCTGCATGCTTGCCAGCCAGCTTCGCGAACAACTCGTCGGCGCGTGGCGCCTCGTGTCCTACGAAGTCCGCCCCTGCGACGGCAGCGCGGTCGCCTATCCGCTCGGTCGCGACGTGCGCGGCTGGCTTCTCTATACGCGGGACGGCTACATGTCCGCCCAGCTGATGGCCGCCGGCCGGCCGCCCTACGCGATCGGCGACCCGCACCACGGCGCAGACGACGCGTGCGCGGCGGCCGCGCGCGGCTACATCGCCTATTCAGGCCCCTTTCAGGTCGCCGACGACGGCACACTGACTCACGAAATGGACGTCAGCCTGTTTCCAAACTGGGTCGGCAACATCCAGCAGCGAATCGCCGTGCTCGACGGCGATCGCCTGCAGCTCGGCCCTGCGGCTCCGGTCCGGATCGACGGCCGGGAAGTCGAAGTCCTGCTGCTCTGGGTGCGCGCGGGCCGCTGACGCCCCGTCACTTGCCGACTTTCGCCGCCGCCCGCTGCGCCGCCTTCGCATTCATCTGACCGAACAGCTCCGAGCACGGCACGTCGCGGTTGTTGCTCGGCGCGATCAGCGGAATCAGCGCCGCGAACGGGTTGATCAGCCCGAGGCCGATCATCGCACCGGCGCGCAGCGCGAGCGCGCCCGCATCGACGCCGACGTCCGGGTTCTTGAACGTGCCCTTCGCATACAGCGGCGAGCGCAGCGAGAAGATCCGGAAACCCTTCGTGTGTGGGTGGATCTTCAGGTTCAGCGTTTCGTCGCGCAGGCTGATCGGGCCGTCGACGTTGATCAGCGCGTCGTCCGTATCGAGCGCGAAGACTTTCGGGTCGAGGATCCCGTTGGTCGCGACGAAGTCGATCGCCGCGCAATTGATCTTCACGTCGTTGTTGCCGAACAGCTTCTCGTAGACGACGTTCGCGACGTTCAGCCCCGCCGCTTCCATCAGCAGGCGGCTGATGCGGCCGTCCGTCACGAGCGCCTTCACTTCACCGGTCGACGTCGCGGCCAGCGCGGCCGGCGAGTTGCCGGTCGCCGACAGCGACGCATCGCCGTTGATCTCGCCAAGCGCCGACTGCATGACCTTCTGCGCCGGGAACAACTGCTTGAGCTTCAGGTGCCGCGCCGCCACCGTGAAGCGGCCCTTCAGCGGCGCACCGCTGCCGTCGAGATGCGCGGTCGTGGCGAGCGTGCCGCCCGCGACACCGAACTGCAGCGGCTCGAGCGACAGCACACCGTCCGTCATCACGATGTGCGTGTACAGGTTGGTGATCGGCAGGTCCGAACTCTTGACCAGCTTGCGGCCCGTGAACTTGACGTCTGCATCAAGCGCGCGCCAGCGATCGGTGCGGAACGTCTCGACCGGCAGCACGCGGCTCGACGGCTGTTTCGTCGTGTCGCCGCGCTTGGCCTTGCTCGCGGCCGTATCCGCGCCGATCACCGGCGCGAGATCGGAGAACTGCAGCAGGTTCGACACGAGCTCGCCCGACAGCTTCGGTCGCGGCTCGCGCTGCTCGTAGGCAAGCGTGCCGCCGAGATCGCTGCCGCCGACGCGACCGTTGAAGTTCTCGTAACGGAACGTGCTGGCCTTGCGCTTGAAGTTGCCGATCAGCCGGCCTTCCGTCGCGTAAGGCGGCGTATCGGGCAGCGTGATGCCGGTCAGCTGGTAAAGGTGCGACATCGACGTGCCCTGCAACCACAGTCGCAGGTCGATGGCCGCGAGATGCATCGGATCGGTCAGCGTGCCGACGATCGCGAGCCGCGTGTCGCCGGCCTTCACGTCGGCCTGCAACGGGAACGGCCGCGACGCGTCCTGGATCGCGAGCACGCCGCCCAGCTTGCCGGTGCCGCTGATCGGCACGTTCTTGTAGCGGCCGTCGACCTTCAGCCCGAACGCATAGGTCGGGCCGGACGGCTTCGCGGGCGCCGCGACGCTGCTTGCACCGCTTGCACCAGACGCGGCAGCAGCAACCGATGCCGAAGAGGTAGACGAGGAAGACGAAGCCGACACCACGGCAGACGTGGCCGACGCCCCCGTTGCCGACGCTGCACTCGCAGCCTGCGCGGCGGAAGCGCTCGACGCGGCCTCTGCGTTGGCCTTCGCGCTCAACTGCGCAGCACCATGCTTGCCGACACGCTGCGCCGAAGCCGCGCGCGACGTCTGCTCCTGCTCCTTCAGCACGTCGCCGAGCGGAATCGGCTGCCCGAGCGTATCGATCGCGACGGTCAGGTCGGCCTTGGTCATCGCGTCGCGATACGTGACGGTGCCCTTCGCGAAGCCGAAGCTGTCGAGCCGCACCTTCCACGGCGACGGCTGCGACGATTGCTTGAACTGGAAGGTCCACGTGTTGCGGCCGTCGGCCAGCCGTTCGAGGTCGATGGCCGGATTCACGACGTCGATCGACGGGATCACGATTTCATGCGCGAGCAGCGGCAGGATCGCGAGATCGAAGTGCGCGGCATCGAGCGTGACGAATTTGGGCGTCTTCGCCCAGTCGGGGTTGCCGATCTCGAGCTGCGTGGCCGTCAAGCTCGGCCAGGGTACCCAGGCGCGCCAGCCGGTTTCGCCGTCGGGGCGGCGCCAGCCGACCTTCAGGTCGCCGTTGATCGCGAACGGGCGGCCGAGTGCGGCTGTGACCTGTTCGTTGACCCAAGGCTTCGCGCGATTCCAGTCGAAGGCGAAGAGAAAGACGCCGGCCGCCGCGATGAGCACCGCGATGATACCGACGATCCATGCAGCCGATTTGCCGATGGCTCGGGTAAGCGTCATGGCGGTTCCGTTGTTGTTCTGAAATGTTGCCGCACCATGCCGGGCCGCTTGCGTGGACGAACGGCGCACGACACCCGCGGCTTTTCAATCGGTATTATGACGCACGCCATGGTGACGTTTCGGCGCCATTAACGCTTTTTTTCATTTGTGACATGACAGCCCCCACCGGCCTCATCGATGCAGAGCGCATCACTCGGCGCGATGCCAGCAGCGGCAAGACCCTGCTCGCCCCGACCGATTTCAGCCTCGCGGCGGGATCGCGAATTGCTATCACCGGGCCGTCCGGGTCGGGCAAGAGCGTGCTGCTGCGCGCGCTCGCGCTGCTCGATCCGCTCGACGGCGGCCACATCCTGTGGCGCGGCAAACGGATTCGGCGCAATGCGATCCCGCGTTACCGGCGCAGCGTCGCCTATGTTCGCCAGCGCCCCGCGCAGATGGACGGCACCGTCGAATCGCAGTTGCGCTATCCGTATTCGCTCGCGATCTATCGCGACGTTGCGTTCGATCGTGCACGCGCCGAAGCGCTCGCCGCGCAGGCCGGCCGCGGCCCCGACTTTCTCGACAAGCGCGCGAGCGACCTGTCGGGCGGCGAAGCGCAGATTACCGCGCTGCTGCGCGTGCTGCAGCTCGATCCCGACGTGCTGCTGCTCGACGAGCCGACGTCCGCGCTCGACCCCGAGTCGGCACGCGCGATCGAGGCGCTCGTCGGCGCATGGTTCGACGCGGCGCCCGACGCCCGCGCATACATGTGGATCTCGCACGATCCGGCCCAGGCCGCACGGATCGGCACGATGCGGCTCGTGATGCAGGCCGGCGTGATGCACGTGGCCAAGCCGACGGAGGCAACGCAATGAGCCCCGCACTGCAGGACCTGAGCCTCGTCGACGTCGGCATCGCCGCCGCGCTCGTCGCGGTCAACGGCGCGATCTCGATGGCCCTGTCGCTCGGCCTCGGCCGCAAGCTCGCGCTCGCGGCCGTGCGCACCGTCGTGCAGTTGCTCGCGATCGGCTACGTGCTCGGCTGGGTATTCGGCCATCCTCACTGGTACGTCGTGCTGCCGCTCACCGCGCTGATGACGCTGATCGCCGGGTTCGCCGGCGCGGGGCGCGGCAAGCGCACGTATCGCGGCCAGCGCATCGACAGCATCGCGTCGATCTGGTTCAGCAGCTGGTTCGTCGCGTCGGTCGGCCTGTTCGTCGTGATCCGCATCCATCCGTGGTACGCGCCGCAATACGCGATTCCGATCCTCGGGATGATTCTCGGCAATACGCTCACGGGCGTGTCGCTCGGCGTCGAGCGGATGATGGAAGAACTGACGGCGCGCCGCGATCGCGTCGAAACCGCACTCGCACTCGGCGCGACGCGCTGGGAAGCCGCGCAGGACGCCGCACGCCAGGCAGTGCGCGCGGGCATGCTGCCAACGCTGAATCAGATGGCTGTCGTCGGCGTCGTGAGCCTGCCGGGGATGATGACGGGCCAGGTGCTGGCCGGCCAGTCGCCGCTGCAGGCCGTGCGTTACCAGATCGTGATCATGTTCCTGATTGCCGCGGCGTCGGCACTCGGCACGGTCGGCGCGGTGCTGATGACCTATCGCCGGCTGTTCTCGGCCGATCACCGCTTTCTCGCAGCGCGGCTCGAAGAACGCGCGCATTGACACGCGATGCCATGGCGCGATGCGTTCGCGCGGTTCGCCAGTCAGCGCGCGCTACCGCGCTTGCCGAGTGCCTGCCGCAACGCGGCTGCGATATCCGCGTCCGGCGCGAGCCCGTCGACCGACGCGACGAGCCGCACCGCGCGCGGCGTCGTCACATAGGCCTGCGCGCCGACATACCCGCCGCTGCCGGCCGAGCGCGTCGTCACGACGAGCGCCTGCGGCGCACGTGCACCGAGGTCGGCCGTGAATGCATCGGTGACCGTACCATCACGCGCATGCAGCGCGCCCGTCACGTAATCGTCGGTATCGAAGCCGGGGGCGGCATGCGCGGTCGAATACACGCGCACCGCGTAGCTGCCGGTCGAGCACGGCTCGAGCGCGCCGCTCGACACGACCGCCACCTGCTGCCGCGACGGCAGCTCGACTTTTTTCACGAAACCGCAATCGTCGGCCGCGTGCGCGTGCGCGGCGACGAACGCAATGGCACACAGCAACGCGCGCATTCGGTATTTCATCGGGATGTCGTGATCGGAAGGAAGATGTGATGCGGGCGAGCATAGCGTGACATTCGCATGACGTCACGCGGGTCGCCACGCTGCCGCCGTACGTCGAACGGCAGCCGTCGTGCCGTTGCAGCAGCGCGGTGCCGTGCTGCAGGTCGCGAGACGGCACCGTGACGGCGACACGAAATGGTCACGTGTCGCCGGGCCAACCCGCGCGTCGAATCCGTTGCGCGCGCACCGGCTCCAACGCCGGCCCGCGCGCGCCGCTCAGCGCTTGATCGACACCGTCACCTTCGAGCCGTCGCTCATCGTGACGGACTTCGACCCGCCGTTGGTCGGGATCGACACCCACTTCACCTGGCTCACCGACACGACGTCCGGGCACTGCAGCGACTTGCCGCCGGCCGTCACGCTGCGTGTACCTTTCGGCGCGGCCGCCTGGAAGCTCATCTGCACGTTGGCGATCCCCTTCGCATCGATCGACGGTGCGAGCCGCACCTGGGTCTGGCGCACCATCGCGCCGTTCTCGTCGCGCGGCAGGCTGTCGGCGTTCGGGCACCCGTCGGGCATCGCGACCGCGCCGCTCGGCGGCACCGACTTCCAGTTGAAGTCGTCCGTCTCGCCCGAGCGAATCTTGCGGGTTTCCTGCGTATTGCCGAAGGTCTTCGAATCGACCTTGACGGTGTATTCGAGCTGTCCGGTACCGCCACCCTTCAGGCTGCCCTTGACCGGTGGCGCCGCGAATACGCTCGCGCTGACGCACGCCGCCGCGAACACGACCGACCACGATGCGGCGACTGACAAGCTGCGTTGGCTCATGCTGACCTCCTTGGTATGCGGCGGCACGCGCGTGCCGCGCGGTTTTCGATGCATGATGCGCTGCCAGTCTACCGCCAAGCGGCATGCAGTGCGCCGCAAACGCATCGGGTGTTACCCCGCTTGCGTTCGCGGCGCCGCAACCTTACGCGCGATGCCGGCTCAGAAGCCACTCAGCACGAGCTTGCCGATCGAACGCCCGGCCTCGAGCAGCTGGTGCGCGCGCCGCACGTTCGCCGCATTGATCGTGCCGAGCTGTTCGCCGAGCGTCGTGCGCAGCGTGCCGCCGTCGACGAGCCGCGCGACTTCGCCGAGGATGCGGTGCTGTTCGATCATGTCCGGCGTCTCGAACATTGCGCGCGTGAACATGAATTCCCAGTGAAACGCGGCGCTCTTCGCCTTCAGCAGCTCGACCGGCACCGGCTTGTCGTTCTCGACGATCGTGCAAATGCCGCCCTGCGGCCGGATTACCTCCGCAGCGGCAGGAAAGTGACGATCCGTGTCGTTGAAAATCAATACGTAGTCGACATTCGGATGCCCGGCTTCGCGCAACTGCGCAGGCAGGTCGCCGAAATGGTCGACCACCGCGTCCGCACCCAGCGAGCGCACCCAGTCGGCCGACGCCGGCCGCGATGCGGTGGCGATCACGTGCAGCTTGCCGAGCGTCTTCGCGAGCTGGATCGCGATCGAGCCCACGCCACCCGCGCCGCCGATGATCAGCACCGACTTGCCGGCGTCCGCGCCCTGCGGCGACACGTGCAGCCGGTCGAACAGCGCTTCCCACGCGGTCAGCGCGGTGAGCGGCAGCGCGGCCGCGGCGGCGAAATCGAGCGTGCGCGGCTTCAGCGCGGCGATCCGCTCGTCGACCGTATGGAATTCGCTGTTCGCGCCCGGCCGCGTGATGCTGCCCGCGTAGAACACTTCGTCGCCGGGCCGGAACAGCGTGACGTCGGCGCCGACCGCGATCACCGTGCCGGCCGCATCCCAGCCGAGCACGCGCGGCGCGTCCTCGACCTGCGGCTTCGGCGCGCGCACCTTGGTGTCCACCGGGTTCACGGAAATCGCCTCGACCTTCACGAGCAGGTCGCGCGGGCCCGGGACGGGCTGCGGCAGCTCCACGTCGAGCAAGGCTTGCGGGTCGTCGATCGGCAGATAACGGGTCAGTCCAACGGCTTTCATCACGACACTCCTTCAGGAAATCCTGCGGGCTGCGGCGCAGCCCCATGAACGTCATCGTAGGCAACCCGATCATTCGAGAAAACCGCTATATTTCCTGAAACATTTTCAGGATTTTCAGAATAATGGCCTCCGATCCGATTTCGGCCCCCGACAAACCGCTCGACCTGCTCGACGTCGCGCTGTTCGTGCGCGCGGCGCTGCTCGCGAACAGCGCGATCGAGGGCGCGGTGCGCACCGCCGACGGCCGCATCGAGCTGACGCTGCGCGACCGGATGAGCGGCGACACGCGCGTCGAGCGCTTCGATGCGCTCGTGCTGGCCACCGGCTACCGCCGCGACACGCATTCGGCGCTGCTCGAAGGGCTCGCGCCGCATCTGGGCGACGCGCTTGCGCGCGGCGACGTGACGCGCGACTACCTGCTCGCGACGCCCGAGCACTTCGCGCCGCGCATCTACCTGCAAGGCTGCTGCGAAGACAGCCACGGCCTGTCCGACACGCTGCTGTCGGTACTGGCGCGCCGCGCGGACGAAATCTGCGCGTCGCTCGAAGACGGGATCGCGCCCGCCCATGAAGAAGGCGCGGCCCGGGCATCACAGGAAAAACGACAGGAAAACGGGGCGAGCGCGGGCCGGATGGCTTTCGCTCTTTGACAAAGGCGCGGTCGGAGACCGCATGAAAAAAGTGGAGCAGAGAAAGATGGAGTGGGCAACAGGCACGCGTTTGCGTGCGATCGCAGCCGCGGCGAGCGTGGCGTTCGGTGTGGCGGCAGGGCAGGCACATGCCCAGACGGCGCCGGCCGTGAACGCAGGCGCAGCGGCGTCGACCAGCAGTGCGCAGAACGGTGCGGCGGCGAGTGCATCGACCGGCGCGTCGGCCGGCACGCTGCCGACGATCAACGTCAACGCAGCCTCGGAAGGAGACGGTACGGTCGGGCTCGTCGCGAAGCGCAGCCGGACCGGTACGAAGACCAGTACATCGATCAACGAGATCCCGCAGACGATCAACGTCGTCACCGCGCAGCAGATCGAGATGACCGGCGCGACCGACGTGAACGCGGCGCTGCGCTACGTGCCGGGCTTCTCGTCGTACGGCTCGGACAACCGTTCCGACTGGTACGCGGCGCTGCGCGGCTTCACGCCGACCGCGTATGTGAACGGGCTGCAGGTGCCGAACACGATCAACCTCGCGAGCTGGCGCGTCGATCCGTACATGATCGACAGCATCAGCGTGCTGCGCGGGCCGACGTCGGTGCTGTACGGCGCGGGCGACCCGGGCGCGATCGTCGACGTGCAGACCAAGCTCGCCGACGGCGAGCGCGTGCGCGAGGCCGGCGTGCAGATCGGCAACTACGCGCGCAAGCAGTTCATGATCGACGTCGGCGACAAGCTCGACCCGGACGGCAAGTACGCGTACCGCTTCGTCGGCGTCGCCCGCGACGGCAACGCGCTGACCGGCCCGAACAACGACCAGCGCGTCGCGCTCGCGCCGTCGTTCCGCTGGCGTCCGAACGCGGACACGTCGCTGACGCTGTCGGCCACGTATCTGCAGGACTGGGGCGATATCTCGTCGAACTTCCTGCCTGCGGTGGGCACGGTGTTGCCGAACCCGAACGGGCAGATCAACAAGGACGTGTACGAAGGCGATCCGAACTTCAACTACTACCGCAAGAAGCAGTGGTCGGTCGGCTATCAGTTCGAGCGGAACCTGACACCGGCGTGGACGTTCCGCCAGAACACGCGCCTGATGCACCTGTCGCTCGACAACGGCTCGGTATTCGGCAACGGTTTCGTCGACGGCAGCACGACCGACGTGTCGCGCTGGGCCGGCGTGTTCCAGATGAACTACAGCCGCTTCGACATCGACAACAACCTCGAGGGTCGCTTCGCGACGGGGCCGCTCCAGCACACGCTGCTGCTCGGGTTCCAGTACAACCGCCAGACCGCGACCGACAGCGAATGGCTCGCTGCCGCGCCGCCGCTGAACATCTACAACCCGGTCTACCAGCCCGTCACGACGGCGGTGTTCACGCCTGACTCGACGTTCCGCACCAACACGTACACGACGATGAACACGTTCGGCCTGTACGCGCAGGACCAGATCAAGTGGAACCGCTGGACGCTGACGCTCGGCGGCCGCGAAGACTGGGTCAACATGCGGATGGACGACCGCGCGGCCGGCACGTCGACGAAGGCGGACGTCACGGCGTTCACCGGCCGCGTCGGCCTGACGTACCAGGGCGACTACGGGCTGTCGCCGTACGTCAGCTACGCGACGTCGTTCAATCCGCTGATCGGCGTGAACCTGGTCGGCGGCGGGCTGCCGCAGCCGACGCGCGGCAAGCAGATCGAGGCCGGCCTGCGCTGGCAGCCGCCCGGCAAGAACCTGATGCTGAACGCGGCGATCTACCAGATCAACCAGACCAACGTGCTCACGACCGCGCTGCCGAGCCAGGACCCGACCGGCACGAAGTCGGTGCAGACGGGCGAGGTGCGTTCGCGCGGGATCGAGCTGAGCGCGACCGGCAAGGTCACGCCGAACCTGTCGGTGATCGCATCGTACGTGTACCAGGACGTGAAGAACGTGAAGGCCAACGACGTGTCGCTGAACAACTGGCCGGTCGACATCCCGCGTCCGCGCCAGATGGCGTCGCTGTGGACCGACTGGACGTGGCACACGGGGGCGCTCGCGGGCTTCGGTCTCGGCGGCGGCATTCGTTACCAGAGCGCATCGGCCGGTGCGGCCGACAACTCGCTGACGGTATCGAGCGTCACGCTGTTCGACGCGGGCGTGCACTACGACACGCGTAACTGGCGCTTCGCCGTGAACGGGACGAACCTGTTCAACCGCCACTACATCAGCGGTTGCCAGTCGTCGAACGTCTGCGTGTTCGGCACCGACCGTACCGTGATCGCGACCGCGAAATACAACTGGTGACGATGCGCGCTGCGGCCCGTCGGCCGGCCTTCGTGGCCGGCGCGGGCGGGCCGCGGCGCCTTCGTCCGCTTTTCCACGACGCATCCATGCCGAAGAAAAATCTCGTCTACATCCAGTCACTGCGCAACGGCGCGGCCGATCGTGCCGGGCAGCCGGTCGCTTATCAGGGCGGCACGCGCTACATGAAGGCGCCGCTCGAATATCTCGTCGAGCGCCTGAACGACTCGCCGCTCGGCGAACGCTACACGCTCAAGGGCGTGATCGTCGACGACGACGACGGTTCGCCGGCCGACCGCGCGAAAGTCGCCGATTACGGCTTCGCCCGCACGCCGGGCCGCCCGTGGATCCTGCCGGAAGGGTTGGCGGTGCAGGGCCGGCCGGTCGACGAACTGTTCTGCTCGATTCCGTCGACGTACCGGCGGCTGCCCCGCGACGCAAGCGAGCGCGTGGCCGGCAAGCAAGCGTTCGAACGCCGCCTGCTCGAGCGCCTGCTCGAACTCGACGCCGACGTCGTCGTGCTCGACGGGCTGCTCGTGATCCTCGACGAGCTCGTGCGACCCGGCGCGCGCTTTCACCGGCGCATCGCCAACATCCACCCGGGCATCACGGCCGACGGTTCGCCGTTCCAGCGGCGCGGCGCATGGGCGACGCTCGACGCGCTGCATGGCGCGCGCGGCGAACGGGTCGACTGGGCGAGCGGCGCGACGTCGTCCATCGAGCCCGTGATGATGACGGGCGCATCGTTCCACTACGTCGACAACGGCATCGATTCCGGCGAGGTGATCTGCGACGTGCTCGACACGCCGATCGCGCCGGACGACACGATTCTCGAACTGCGCTGGAACAACTTCCAGCGCAGCCTGTTTCCGGCACTCGAGCGGGGGCTGCACGTCCTCGCCGACCGCCATGACGCGGGAGCACTGTGATGGAAGACACGTTGACGAAACCGGCCGGCGCCGCGGACGCCGTCGAAGGTGAAGTGGCCGCCGCGCTCGACGGCGCCGCACACGGGCAGGCGCTGACTGTCGTCGAGCACACGCTCGACGCGTGGCGGCCCGACGACTCGCCGGACGGTTTGCTCGCGGCGTTCGTCGCGCTGTTCAACACCGATACGCGCTACG